>CAJWGI010000056.1 GCA_913031335.1 uncultured Anaerolineales bacterium
TCTGGTCCAGTTGGCGACAAAGGCATCCAAGGCGATAAGCTAATTTCGGCGAGTGGAGCGGGATCTGCCCGAGAGTCTCAATGTGCCTGTGCGCGCGATTTACCTCCTCAAGGGCAATCGCCGCTTCTGCGGCACCAAGGACAGCCTCGGCATCCCCTTGGCTGACACCAAGGGCGTTTTCAAAAGCCGCGATTGACTCCTCCGCACGGCCCTGGCGCAGCAGCGCCTCGCCTAGTTTTTTCTGCAGGGCGGCATCATTAGGTTCTTCAAGGAGCGCTTTTTGCCATAGCGTGATGGCATGCGCCTCCTGCCCCTGCGACACAAGCGCGTCGCCGGCCCGACCGAGATTTACGTGCCGGCGGGCGCGACCGCTGTCAGGATCATCATGCGCCTCCGCCTGCAGTACCTCTGCAGCGCGCAGGAATGTGGTGTGCGCGTTTTGGAACTGCCCGGCCTCCGATTGGGCGTCGGCCAGAGCCTCCAGCAAACTAGCGTTATTGGGATCAATTTCAGACGCCTGACTAAAGGCACCGAGCGCAGCTTCGTTCTCGCCGAGCGCGATCAGGAAAACACCCAGTTGGTGATGGAATTCCGCATCGCGGCCGTTTAGTTCGATCGCAAGCGTGATTGCGTCTCGTGCCTCTATCCAACGCTTCTCATTGGCATACACCTGCGCGAGCTGCGCGTGCGCGCTCGCATCGTCCGGTTTGAGTGCCGCGGCCCGGTGAAGAAATTCGATTGATTGTTGGGCGTCGCCCGCGTTTGAAGATGCCTGCGCGGCCTGCTTCAGGGCAGTCACGTCATCCGGCGCGAGGCGCAGGGTCCGCTCGAGCGCAGGCAACGCTTCCTCCCACATAGCTGCCTGCATGTATGCCTGCGCGATAGTCTTCTGCAGCGGAAGTTCATCCGGGCTGCTGTCTGCGGCGGGCGCAAGTGCAGCGATGGCTGCCGCAGACAGGCCCAGCTCGAGGCAGCAGGTTCCTAGCCTTACGATGAGTTCGTTGTTCTCCGGCTGCAGCTTAATTGCGCGCTGATACACATCAAGCGCTGCGCGCCAGTCCTGTGCCTGCTCGAGCGTCTTGGCGTACGCACAAAGTGTGGGCACCTCGGCGTCATCGTCGTTCGCGACAGCCTCTAGGTTGGAACGGGCGAGGTCAAATTTATTCAGTTGCAGCGCCAACGTGCCGGCCTGTGCGGCAAGTGCTTTGGATTGCATCCCGGATGCCTGCGCGCGCTGCAACGCATCAAGCGCTGCGGCTGCATCCCCGGCGCCTTGCTGTGCTTGCCCCAGCGCGTGCCATATGCTCGCATCCGCAGGGAGGTGTTCTGCCGCGCGTGTGAGCGCCTCCACCGAGCAGGCGTATTCGCCCTGCGCAAGCAGGGCTTTCCCGAGTTGTAAGTGGATGTTCCCATCTGTGGGGCGCAAACTGGCGGCCTGTCGCAGCGATTCGATGGCAGCGGTGGATTCTTCAGTCTCCAATTGCAAACGCGCGATATCAGTGAGGAGCACACCTTTGCTGTGCTTGTCATCGGCGTCAATGTTCTGCATGCCCGATTCAAGCGCGCTTCGTGCTCGCTCCAATTCGCCGCGCTCTTTGTGGAAGGACGCAATAGCGCGCCAGGGCCCATAGGACTGCGGCGCGAGTCGAGTCGCGGTCTGGAAATGTTCACCAGCGGCTTCATGCTCTCCGAGCGCGAGCAGCGATTGAGCCAACAGGGCGTGTACTTCGCCCGCGGTCGCGCGTTGGGCGCTGGAGGCACGATTGTCAATGTGATGCGTTTCAAGCAGCTTTGAACACACCTCGCGCGTCTTCGCCGGCTCGCCGGCCCTGAGCGCACAGCGCCCAAGCCCGACTTGATAATCCGTTTGGTCAGGATTGGCATCAATCGACCGGACCCAGTGCGCAAGCGCCTGTTCATAATCAGGCGAAATCACAGCGTCGGTCGCCTCTAGCGCCCTTGCCATCGCCGCGCAGTTATCGGCGCCGTCAGTCTCAAGTGCGACCGCCCGAAAGGCAGCCTCGCGTGCATCCTGAATTCGCCCAGACGCGAGCAATTCCTGCGATTGCCGCGCAAGCAGTGTTGCCGGTGAAGACGTGAGCATGACCGCCTTCTCCAAGGCGGCGGCAGCCTTCTCATGAGCGCCCGCACTGTTTAGAATCTCCGCGCAGCGCTCCAATTCGCACACACTGTTTGCGCCTGAAATGACACCGGCCGCTGTTTGCGCTGCCAGTTCCACGTCACCGGCGGCCGATTGCGCACGCGCCAACGCTAGCTGGCCGCGCGGGGATTCGTCCCTTCCACGCGCGAGTGTCTCGAGCGCATCGGCGGGCTGCCCGAGGGCGATCCGGGCTTCGGCAATGCCGACGGAGGCCTCGCGGTCATCAACATCAAACATCTTAGCCTGCTCAAATGCGGCTAGAGCGCTGACGGCGTCGCCCGCCATGAGCGCCGCCTCGCCCACCCGCATTGCGAGTCCGGACGTCAGTGATTGCGCAGCCTGCAGCGAGCCCGCAAGATCGGAGCGCGCTGCAGGCTGCCCGGTTTCAAGCGCTAGCAGGCCGGCCTCGGTTTCGGTAGCCAATGCGTGCGCGGCGAGCACAAGTGCGCTTTCATCAAACGTCTGTTTATCTTGCCGTTCACCAACATGGCTGCCGATCAGCGCGCACAGTTCATGCGCTCCGTGAGTGCGCAATGCCTGCGCCAACCACAGTTGCGCCCGAGGGGTCAAGCCCGGCACGGTGCGCTCGGCGAGAGCGCGCAGCTCGTCTCTAGTTTCGTTTGCATGCCACATGTGCACAACGGCCTCAGTCAGACGCGGCGACCCCGCCTCCAGCAGCTCTGTGATGATAGGGTCGTCCTTCGCGAGCATTCCGTAAAGGCAGGTGAGGGGCAGTCGCCACAGCGGGGGGGATGCAGCAGCTGCTTGCACAATGCGCGCGCGGATGGCCTCGCTTTGCGTCAACTCTTGTCGCAAAGCCACTGCCGCGGCAGCAGCATCTATCAAAACATCGCCCTTAATTGATGGAGCTAATTTTCCGATTTCAGCGAACAGAGGTGCGTACGCATCGTTCAGCCGCTCCCTCCCGGTCGTAGTCTCAGTGAGCCAGCACTGCGCGTCCGGTGCGGCATCAGGTTCCAGCACAGCTAGAGCCGTAAGGCCAACCGCACTGGGTCGCCATTTTTCCGCATCGGTGGCGTCAGGGCGCCCGAGCAACGCAGCGAGCACCTCTCGGCGGCGGCACAGCGCAAAGGTGGCCGGCTCCGCGTGCAGACGATGAACTATCTCCGACCAGGCGGATTCAGGCAGCGCAGATGTTATTTCTCTGGTGACCTGATACGCGCTGAGCATCGGGAAGGTTTATCTCACAACCCAGTAGGCCGCCATCATGAAGAACAAACCCACTAGGACGAGGAACGCGCCGACGCCTGCCGATGTGCGCACCAGTTGGTTCACGGCGTTGAGCAGCTGCGTTGCCGTCTGGGTGATGACACTGACATTCTCGCGCAGGCCTTTCTGGCCGATACGGGCTGACTGTGTGGCCAGCGCCCTCGCCGCGGGCGTAAACTCGCGTGCGAGCAACTTCCGCAGACCCGCGACCAGAAAGACAACGCCGAAAAGCAGTTGGAGCGCCGCAATTAATATACGCATATTCTCTGTATTGAAAAACATTAGAAGAACCTCGATAACCTTGCCGGCCGGACCGATGCGTTCTGTTGTGCAAGAAGCATGCCATCGGGCATGGCTTACATGCTGGCGCAAAGTGTGGATTGGGATTCAGGCGGTTGCGGTTTGGCGGATTTCTTCGAGGATGTGTGCGAGGTCAATCTCGGCGCCATCACAGAGCAAGAGGGCACGTTCGAGTGTGTTGCGCAGTTCGCGAATATTGCCCGGCCAGCGATACGACTTTAGCGCGCTCATGACGCGGGGGCGCACCCCGGTGACGTCCTTACCGTAATCGGGGGCAAGGTTGCGGATGAAGGCGCCGGTCAGGGCGGGGATATCCTCCACGCGTTCGCGCAGGGGTGGCATTTTTATTTCAACCACCTTCAGCCGCCAGTACAGATCCTCGCGGAAGTCACCATCATCTACCATCTTTGGAATGTCTCTGTTGGTGGCGGTAATCAAACGGAAATCAACCCCAATTTCCTTAGTGCCGCCAACGCGTCGGATGACATGCTCCTCCAGAGCTCGAAGCAGTTTCGCCTGCAAGGCCGCCTTCATTGTGGAAATCTCGTCCAGAAAGAGGGTACTGCCGTCCGCGACTTCCATCAGACCCAGTTTGCGCTTGTTGCCGGCCCCGGTGAAGGCGTTGGCCTCATGTCCGAAGAGCTCACTTTCGAGCATGTGTTCAGATATAGCCGCGCAATTGATGGTGACACAGGCTTTTTCAGCGCGTGGGCTTTGCGCATGCAGCAGCCCCGCCACCATACTTTTCCCGGTGCCGGTCTCGCCAGTCAGCAAGACGTTTGCCGGCGTGGGGCCTACGCGTCCAATCAGGTCGTTCACTTCATTCATGGCCGCCGCCGAGCTCTCAACCCAGTACTCTCCCGAGCGGCGTTCGCGGCGCAACAGCGCAAGCTCGCGATGCAACGCAACGTGTTCGTCGGCATTTTCCAGCGAGCGCAGCAGTCGCGCCGCGTCTATCGGCTTGGACATGAAGTCAAAGGCGCCGTTTTGCATCGCCTCCACGGCCATGTCAATGTCCCCGTATCCGGTGGCAACAATTACCGGCACCCAGGGCTGTTCTGTCACCAGCCGGTCTAGCAAGGTGAAGCCATTTCCATCCGGCAGTGTTACGTCCAGCAGCACCACGTCTGCTGCGGCCTGATCCAAAACCTTATGCGCGCCAGCCAGAGTCTCCGCCTCCACGGTTTCGTAGCTTTTTTTCGCGAGAATCTTGGCGATAAATTCCCGCGGCGTGGGCTCATCTTCAACAATCATAACGGTGGTCATTACGTATTCTCCCCGGACGGCGCTGCCGGAAGCACAACCATGAACACGGTACCGATGGTCGGCGTACTCTCCACTGAAAGTGTACCCCGATGGGCGTTGACAATGCGCTGCGATATTGCCAGTCCCAGTCCGGTACCCTCCCGCTTCGTAGTGTAAAACGGATTAAACACCTGCTCCTTAACATCCGGGGGCATGCCGGGGCCGCTGTCCGCAATGTTTATTTGCACATGCTCGCCGCGCAACTCCAACTGCGGGAGGGCCGGCTGCACAGTGACAGTCACCGTGCCGCCATCGACATCCATTGCGTGCATGGCATTGGAGAGCAGGTTAGTGAACACCTGCTCCATTTGGTCCGTGTCTGCCAGAGCAGGTGGTGTGCTTTCGTCAACTTCCACATCCAGTTTAATTCCCCGGCCGTGCAGACGCTCCCGCCAACGCTCGGCGAGTGCCCTGACGCCCGCACCCAGATCTGCCGCTTCGATTACAAGTTCTTTCGGCTTGACGATAAGCAGAATATCCTGCAGCAGACGGCTGATGCGCGTAGTCTCATCCAGAATCGATTCAACCGATTCTTGCAACCCATCCTCAGCCCCCAGTTGCATCTGAAGATACTGCAGCCCGGTCGTGATTCCATTTAGCGGATTGCGGATTTCATGCGCAAAAATAGCGGATAAATCCCCGAGGATGGCGCGCTGCTCGAGGTGCTGTGCCTTGGCCTCCATCGCTTTGCGTTCGGAGTGGTCGCTGATAGTAATCAGGCCGCCGGTGTTGCCCGGCTCATGCCCCCGAACGGGCACGGCGCGCAGCTGCACATGCACCTCGAGGCCGTCCCTGCGCACAAGGGATATGTCGTTCCCGCCATAGGCCTCGCCTTTTCGCAGAGCCGCGAGCACCGCGCCTGCAACCGGCTGGGCGGCGACGAGAACGTCGCGCAACGGCATTCCCACTATTTCGGGCTGTTGATAACCAAGCAATCTTTCAGCCGGCGCATTAATGCGCTCGATCTTCCCCTCGGCATTGAGAGTGATTACACCATCGCCGGTTGCCTGCAGCAACGCACGCCAGCGCCGCTCCACCTTTTGTTCGTGCAGCGAATGCGCGTGAGCGGCCTGCAACCTACCGTGCAGCTCCATGAACACAGTCAGGGTGCGCGCGGCCACTTCCATGCGCGCAGGCCCTCTCAGCGCAGCCCGAGCGCCCGTCTGATAAAGCGCAACCAGCACCCCGCTGCATCCAACGCGGTCACCGAGCGGGTGAGCCAGCAACACCTCGTGTCCCCGGTCGCGGGCCATGCGCGCAAGCACAGACGCAGCCGGTGTGGCCGCGCGCCATTCAAATAACGCGGGACCCACGGCCGCATCGGTCGCCTCTACGGAATTGGGGAATCCACCTTCAGGCGCGGCGGCCAGCAGCGTAAAGCCGGGCTGAACGGTCGCCGAATAAAGCGCCACACTATCTGCTCCGAGGAAAACCCGACACAATGGCACGGCGTCCGCTAGCGCATCAGAGGATGGAGTTTGCAGTAGGGCGATGAGCGCAGCTAAGGAATGCAGCGCTCGGCCACTTTCGTCGGCGACGGCGCCCTCGGGGTCGTCGCCGGTTTGCGCGTGCGGCGTGAGCAACAGCATAAGCAACTCTTCGCTCTCGGCGGCGCGGGCGGCGCGCACGTTTAATTGCACGGCCTCATCTGCGTGCGTACGTAGCGTCACGTCTGCGAAATCGCGGGTGACGCCCGGCTCGAGCGCGGACAGGTGTTGCAGAAGGCCGTCTTCCTTATTAGGAGATATTAAATCGGACAGGGCAAACGCGCGCAATTCCGGCCGCGAGTACCCGGTCAGCTTCAAGGCCTTAAGATTTGCGTCGCAGATTTCCCCGCCGGGGAGCGTGGCAAACAGCACCGCCCGCTCTTGATTCTCTAGCAGTAAGCGGTAGCTTTCGTCATTCCGCACAGAAGAAAGTCCCGAGAGTAGAGAGAGGGACCTTCCTAGGCGGGTTGCCGTCATCAGGCAGCCCGAGGCAGCTGCCGGGCGCGTAGATTGGCGGGGAGTATTCCCAGCATGGAGCGGTATTTGGCTACGGTACGCCGCGCGACCTTGTAGCCGCACTCCACCAGCTTGATGGCAATCTGCTGATCGGTCATGGCTGAATCCTCATGGTCGATTATTTTACGCACCGCTGCACGCACTGCAAGGGAGCGATCGAAAAATCGCGCAAGCGGAATGATGCGCCCGCTCGGCAGGGCGATGGTCTTGGCGGCGACTGCGCGAGAAATGGTGGATTCGTGTAGCTCTAACTCCTCGGCTAATTCCGCGCGTGTCATCGGGATCAAATCAGAATCGCCGCCGAGGATAAATGCCGGTTGTCGCTTGACTATCAGCCGCACGATGCGGCGCATGGCGTTGTCACGTTGGCGCATGCATTTTACGAAGAGCGCAGCTCGTTCCAAATATGAAGCCCATTCAACTTTCTTTTCAGGTTCTTCGATCTGTTTGACGATGTTGCGCACGGAAGGATTTACGCGCAGCCAACCACGCGCCGCAGTGAACACTTGCACCACCAGCGGCCCATCCACAGTGTGCGGGTTCTGGCTGACCTCCACGTCCGGTCTGAAATAGCGACCGCCGACGGCCTCGCTGTTGTTCCAATGCGTCTGAGAAGGGTAAGGCGACAGGTTGCGCTTGATA
>CAJWGI010000057.1 GCA_913031335.1 uncultured Anaerolineales bacterium
GATATCGACATAATCCAGTTCTTCGCACGCAAGGCCCAGCGTGACGTAATCCATGCCTTGCCCGCCGTATTTAACCGGGATGCACAGCCCCAGCAGGCCCAGTTCACCCAGGCGCGGCAGGATGAAATCGGGCGTCTCCTGCTTGCGGTCGGCTTCCTTGATGATGGGCGCGACTTCCTTTTTGGCGAAATCGCGGGCCAGCTTTTGCACATGGCGGTGCTCATCGGTAAGATTGAAATCCATGCGAGAAAACTCCTCCTGCGAGTAATATTATGTGTGTCACTCTGAGCGATCACACTCGCTTTGCTTAGTGATAACTCCGCGAGCGAAGAGTCTGTCTTATGGTCACGCGAGATCCTTCGGTCGCTGCGTCCCTTCAGGGTGACATGGGTGCGTCCGCGCTCATGGACACTCCAATGATAGATTTTCAGAATGGTTTGTGGTAAACCGCTGACGGCTCACCGTTGACCGATGTTGGTCTAAGATAGTACTGCAATTGTGCCAGATTGAACAGAGGGCGGCTACTTTTCGCTCAGAACGAAGCTGCCCAACACAAGCACATTGTCATGGGTTTCGCGCGTAGCCGCGCTGACGGGCAGGCGTGTGCCCGTGGCCGATTCATACCAGCCCAGCTCGACGCGGTATTCTCCGGGCGGGGCGTCGGCCGGAAGCGGCACAGCCACGCGGAGCCCAAGCCACTCCCCGGCCTTCCAACTGGAGGTGGCGAAATTGCCGTGCAGCGGCCATCCGTCCCACTGCGAGAGCAGGGCGGGCGGGTGTTCGCCTGTGGGCGCAAGTGGGCCTAAAATGTGTACGAACAGGGTGAAATCTGCCTCCATCGCAGCCAGGCTGCGAAAGGTGAGCGGTACTACCAATTGGCTCGCGTTTGTGGCTTTTGGAAGCTGCGCTGCTGTCAGCACGATGCGCTCGCCAAATTGCGCCAGCGCAGCCCGATCTGTGGCGGGCTGCCAGACAATAGACTGGAGCGCTATGCTCAGGCGGCGCGTGCCTTTAATGTGCGCGTCGCATTCCAACTGACCCGGAAGTTTCCCCGCGAGCGGCGTGACCCCGACGCAGCGCAGGTCGCCCCAAACTGTTTCCGCGCCGTCCAGGTCAGTGAAGCTGAGCACGCTCAACCCGGCGGGAAGGGTGACTGTGGGAGTGGTATGCATGGCGTTGTCGCCGACAATCACGGTGGTGATGAGGACGTCATTCCGCTCGATTTGAATGTGGTGCAATTGCAGGCTAGGGATGGCAGTGAATTGGAGGCGCCCTGTTTGCGCATAGGCACTGTACAAAAAAAGGCGCGCGCTGTCGGCGAACCAGCGCGCGGGCACTGCGTCCCACAATTCGGGCGCGCTCCAGTCGGCGGGATGCAGCGCAAACGTCAGAGCGGGCGGTGTGGCGTCGTTTTCTGGTATCAGAAAGAGTGTATCCAGCTCACTGGCGATGGCCGGAGCGCCAAATTCGGCGATCAGAAAATCGCGTTGCGCCGCGTCATAACTTTCGGCCCAGTGCTGGTTGACAATTGCGCCCACGTCGTAGGAGGCCAGAATCGCGGCGCGCGCGCTGCTATCGGGCTGCGGGATGACATCTGCAGCCGGTGGGGCGCGCAGCAGCGCATCGAGAAATTCCAGGCTGCGCTCGTCACGCGCGTCACCGCGAAAAATGCGCCCGCCAATCAGCGGGCGCTGGTGCAGCGTCTGCCCGTAGAGTGCCAGATTGTTACCTGTGAAGCTGGGCGGCAGGTTGAGCACGGCGCGCTGCGAATCGGTGGCAGCTAGCTTCTGCAATGTAGCGCTCTGCCAGGCGGGCGCGGTGGGGAAAGGCCAGGCGATCAGGCGCTCGGCAAAAGCAGCGATGCAGAGCGTGCCAACGAGCAGCGCGTTCCAACGGGGGCTGAGTTTTTTCACGAACACAAAGAAATTTTCGCTTTGCGCGTGTGGAAAACCCTTTGTTGCTTTGTGCCTTCGTGGTGAAGGCGCCAGCAGCGCAACCAGCCCGTAGGCGGCCAGGATGGCGAGCGCAAAGTGGGCGGTTGCGCCAAAACGCGCCGGGGTGCGGCTCCAGCGAAAGAGAGGCAGCTGTGCGAGCAGCGCGTATGGTAATTGGAGCGGATGGGCGCTGCCGTCAATGCTCAGAGCCGGAAGATCACCGGCGAATTTGAGCAGCGGCCCCAGTGAGAGCAGCAGTGCGCCTCCGGCCAGGGCAGCCCAGTGCGCGGCTGCGCGGCGCTGTGTGGTGATGCCCAGCAGCGCCAGCCCCAATGCCACCCAGCCCAGATAGCCGTGCGTCTCATCCGCGCTGCTTACCACGCGCCCGGCAAAGGGGCGCAGCCCTCCCGGCAGCAGCGGGTTTTCGGCGGGCGGGGTGATAAAGGCTGCTAGGTCAATAGATTTACCCACGCTGTCGCCCAGTTCCAGTGCGCGCGCGGTGATGGTTGCGCTGGAAGTCAGGAGCGGGAGGTAGAAAGGGGTCAGCAGCGCGATGGCAATCAGGGCGGCTGCGAGTAGGGCAGCCCACAACCGCCGGTCGCGCAGCCGCCCGCGGGCAGCGCCCAGCATGATGAGCGCGGTCGGGAGGATAAAGTAGGCCAGATGCCCGGGGTGCGAGGCGGCCAAGAAGGCGCTCAGGCCGGTTCCGGCAGCCCGTCTCCGGGTTGGTTCGCGCAGCAGTCGCCGCAAAAAAAGCGCGAACAAGGGAAAGCCGAGCATGGTGATCTGGCTCAGATGTCCGGCTTGCAAGTGCCCGAGCAGGTGTGGCGAAAATCCGAAGAGCAGCCCGCCGAACAAGGCGGCGCGGCGGCTACCGGTCAGTTCGCTGGCGAGCCAATACATGCCCAGCGCGTTGAGCGCGGGGGCGAGCAGCATGGCTATGTTGTAGGCGCCAACCGGCGTGATCAGACGCCCCAGCAGGGCGGGCAGAAAGAGCGCCGGGGTATGGGTCAGGTTGAGTGGAGAAACTACTCCGTTCGGATGGTTGAGTAGCGGGATGTGCAGCGGGCTGCCGATGCGCTCAAACAGCGTTTGCGCCAGCCACCACAGATACCAGACATGTTCGTAGTTGTCGCCGCCCATGCGCCCTATGAGCACGGTGTTCAGGCGTGCGATGCCCGGCCAGGTGACGCAGAGCGCCGCCAGCAGGTAGAGAGCAAAGGCGCGCGGTGCGTTCAGCCGCCCACCCATTCGACGATGGTGGCCGCGCCTTGTCCCACGCCAACGCACAGCGTGATCAATCCATAAGGCGAAGTAGCTGTGCCGTTTTGCTGGCGGCGTTTCATCTCGTGCAGCAAGGTTGCCATCAGGCGCGCGCCGGTGCAGCCCAGCGGATGCCCCAGCGCGATCGCGCCGCCGTTGATATTTGTGCGCTCGCGCGCCAGTCCCAGCTCGTCCATCACGGCCAGCGCCTGTACGGCAAAGGCTTCGTTGAGTTCGATGATGTCCAGGTCTTCAATTGATATTCCGGCGCGTTGCAAGGCTTTGCGTGTGGCGGGGATGGGGCCCAGGCCCATCACGCGCGGGCTGACTCCGGCGACGGCGGAGGCCAGCACGCGCAACTGGGGCTGCATCCCCAACTCTGCTGCTCGCTCGGCGGAAGTGAGCAGTACCGCTGCTGCGCCATCGTTGATGCCGGATGAATTTCCGGCGGTGACGCTGCCGCCTTCGCGGAAGACCGCGCGCAGTTTCGCCAGAATCTCGGCGCTGGTGGTCAGTTCATAACGCTCGCCGGAGGCGTCCAATTTCATGCGCGGGTGGCCGTCGGTATCCACAATCAGCGCATCGCCTTTGCGCTGCGGGATTGTGACCGGCACGATCTCGTCCGCGAATCTCCCGGCGTTGATGGCTGCCACGGTGCGCCTCTGGCTTTCCAGCGCGAATGCATCCTGCCGCTCGCGCGAGATTTCGGTCTGTTTGTAAATGTTCTCGGCGGTCTCGCCCATGCCTTCGAGTGGGAAGAGCGCCCCCATTTTTGGATTCGGAAAGCGCCAGCCGATGGTCGAATCAAAGAGCTTTGCATCGCGGGCAAAAGGCGCTGCGCCTTTGCTTATTACGTAAGGAGCGCGCGTCATGCTCTCCACGCCACCGGCGATGACCACGTCACCCTCGCCCAGCTTGATGGCGCGCGCGGCATTGATGATGGCATCCAGTCCGGAAGCGCACAGGCGGTTGACCGTGATTCCAGCCACGCTATCCGGGAATCCGGCCAGCAGGGATGCCATGCGCGCGATGTTGCGATTGTCTTCTCCGGCCTGGTTGGTGCAGCCCAGGATAACTTCTTCGACCAGCGCCGGGTCGATGCCGGTGCGCTGCTGCAGCGCGCGCAGAACCAGCGCAGCCATATCGTCAGCGCGCAGCGCGCTCAGCCTGCCGCCATAAGCGCCCACCGGGGTGCGCACGGCGTCAATGATTACGGCTTGGTGCACGCCAATATCCCCTCCGGAAACGGTCATTCCGGAACCTGTGCCAGCGCTGCGCGCAACTGCTGCTGCAGCGCCTCCGGCGCAGTGCCGCCCGCCAGCTTCCGCCGCGCCAGCGCCGCCTGCACATCGAATATTTCCAGAGCATCTGCTTCGAAAACTGAGCTGACCGACTGCAATTCAGGCAGCGATAATTCGTCGAGTGCTACGCCATGCTCTTCGGCGCGGCGCACTACTTTCCCCACCAACCCGTGCGCCTCACGGAATGGCACTCCGCGCTTGGCGAGGTAATCGGCCAGATCGGTGGCGAGCAGCGCGGGTTGCAGCCGAGCGGCCATCTTGTCAGGGCGCAGCTGCAGGGTGGAGATCACTCCGGCCATCACCGGTAGCACCAGGTCCAGCGTGTCGGCGGCGTCGAAAAGCGGCTCTTTATCTTCCTGCAAATCCTTGTCGTACGCCGAGGGCAGCCCTTTCAGTGTCGCCAGCAAGCCGGTCAGATTTCCGATCAGACGCCCAGCTTTTCCGCGCGTCAGTTCCAGCGTATCCGGGTTCTTTTTCTGCGGCAGCAGGCTGCTGCCGGTGGCGTAGGCGTCATCCAGAACTACGAAACCGAATTCGGCGCTGGCGAAAAGAATGAGTTGCTCGGAGAGGCGACTGAGATGCACGCCAAGCATGGTCGCCGAGTAGAGAAAATCGGCGGCGAAATCACGGTCGGAGACGGCGTCGAGGCTGTTCTGGGAAACCGCGCTGAAACCGAGCGCGCTGGCGAGCGCGGCGCGGTCCACTGGAAACGTGCTGCCGGCGAGCGCGCCCGAGCCGAGCGGCAGGGTGGCGGCCCGTTCGCGGGCCTGTGCCAGCCGCTGCCTATCCCGCGCCAGCGGCCAGAAGTGCCCGAGCGTCCAGTGACCCCAGCTGATGGGTTGTGCCGGCTGCAGGTGGGTGTAGCCCGGCATGGCCGTGTTTAGATCGCCACTTGCGCTGGCTATCAGGGCGCGTTGCAGCCCGGAGATGTGCTCGCTCAGGCAGTCGCAGGCGCGCATCACCCACAGGCGGAAATCGGTGGCGACCTGATCGTTGCGGCTGCGTCCGGTGTGCAGCTTGCCGCCCAGCGGGCCGACGATTTCCGTTAGGCGGCGCTCGACGGCGGTGTGGATGTCTTCGTCCAGTTCGTGGAAGTCGAACGCGCCCGCGTCGAACTCGGCGCGCACCTGCTCCAGCCCGGCCACGATGCTTTCCGCCTCGGCGCCCGTGAGTACCCCGGCCGCCTGCAGCCCACGCGCCCAGGCGATGCTAGCTGTGATGTCCTCGGCGTACAGGCGCTTATCAAAATTCAGGCTGGCGTTGAAGCGCTGCGCCAGCGCGTCGGTGTCTTTTTTGAATCGGCCACCCCACAATGACATGATGTCGCTCCCTCAGGTGCGGTAATCGGCGTTGATGCTCACGTACTCGTGCGTCAGGTCGCCGGTCCACACGGTGGTCTCCGCGTCCCCGCAGCCTAAGTCTAAATGCACGCTGAAATCGGAACCTGCGAAAATCTGCGCCGCGTCGCTTTCCTTGTAATCGCAGGGCGTGCCGCGCGCCACCAATTGTAAAGTCTCGTGATCGCTGGCGCCAATCCAGAGCGCCGCGCGCTGCAGGTCGAAGCGAACCCCGGCCCGCCCGGACGCCGCAATGATGCGGCCCCAGTTTGGGTCGCTGCCGGCGAAAGCAGTCTTGACCAGCGGCGAGGTCGCGATAGTGTTGGCCACCCGGTGCGCGTCGGCCTTTGTTCGTGCGCCACTTACGCGGATGCTGACGAACTTGGTCACCCCCTCGCCGTCCCGCACAACCAGATGCGCCAGCTCGGTTGCCAGATGAGTGAGCGCCGCCGCGAAGGCCTCCCGGGCTTCCCCGCGGGCGCAAGAGATTCCGGTGGCGCCGTTGGCCAACAACAGTACGGCGTCGCTAGTGCTGGTATCGCCGTCAATGGAAATGCAGTTGAAACTGTGGTTAACCGCGGGTATAAGCAACGCGCGCAGGGTTCTGGCCGGAATCAGCGCGTCGGTGGTCAGTATCGCGAGCATGGTAGCCATTTTCGGGTGAATCATGCCCGAGCCTTTGACGATAGCGCCGATCGTAACGCTGCCGGTGGGCAGCTGGATTTGGGCGGCCAGATGCTTCGGCCGCGTGTCAGTGGTCATGATGGCTCTTGCGGCTGCCATGCCCCCATCGGGATGCTGGTCTGCCGCCGCCGCGGTCAATCCGGCTCGGATTTTGTCCATCGGCAGTTGCACCCCGATGATGCCGGTCGAGAGTACCAGAACCTGCTCTATCCGGCAGCGCATAGCGGTGGCTGCCAGAGATTGCATGTGGCGCGCGTTTTGCAGACCGGTCGCGCCGGTGCACACGTTGGCGATGCCCGAGTTCGTAGCGATAGCGCGCATGCGGTCGCTGTTAGCGGCCAGCGTCTCCCGATTGAGGGTGACCGTAGCGCCCACCACCTGATTGCGGGTGAACATACCTGCGGCCGTGCAATCGCGCTCTGAATGCAGCAGCATCAGGTCGGCCCGGCCGGATTTTTTCAGTCCGCAGGTGGCAACCCCGGCGGAGAAGCCCGCCGGGCTGGTGACGCTTCCGCGCTCAATCAATTCCATGGCTCGCCCTCAGTCCCGCTTGAATTTGGTGTAATCCGGCGCGGCGAAGCGTTTCTTGCCGCCGTCGCTGTGCTCAATCATGGCTTTTACTTTCATCGGCAGGCCGAACAGGTTGATGAAACCGAGAGCGTCCTTCTGGTCGTACACGTCCTCCTGCCCGAAGGTAGCGAAATCCTCGCGGTAGAGGCTGTTGGCGCTGTGGCGACCGAGCACGCTGACACTGCCCTTGTGTAAGCGCAGGCGCACCCAACCGGTGAGCGGACGCTGCGTTTCGGTGATGAAGGCCTGCAGCGCTTCGCGCAGGTCGTGGTACCACTGGCCGAAATAAACCATCTCCGCGTATTTTAGCGCCACCTGTTCCTTGAAATGTGCGCTCTCACGGTCTAGGCAGAGCGATTCCAGTTCGCGATGGGCGGCGTAAAGGATTGTGCCGCCGGGCGTCTCGTAAACCCCGCGCGACTTCATGCCGACAAGACGGTTCTCGACCATGTCCACGCGGCCAACGCCGTGCTTCGCTCCCAGCGCGTTGAGCGCTTCGATGAGGGCGGCCGGCGTGAGAAGCTCGCCG
>CAJWGI010000058.1 GCA_913031335.1 uncultured Anaerolineales bacterium
ACAACACGGCGGGCAGGTCACCGCGCTGGTAATGGGACCGGAAAGCGCGCGCGAGGCTCTCAAGACCGCCATCGCCATGGGGTGTGATTCCGGGGTGATGCTTTCGGATGAAACCTTGGCCAGCTGCGATGCGCGTATGACAGCGCGGGTGCTGGCAAGCGCCATCGAGAAACTGGACGATGTGGAGCTTGCCATTTTCGGAAAGCAGGCCATCGACGGCGATACCGGACTGGTGCCGGTCTCCGTTGCCTGTGCCTTGGGCTGGACCGCGCTCAGTTACGTGGCAGAGGTCAATGAGGTAGATGTGGATAACGCCCGTATCAGCGTGGCGAGGTCGCTGGAGGAGGGGCGTCAGAATTGCACGGGTACGCTCCCCGCTGTCATCAGCGTGGTCAAGGAGATTAATGAGCCGCGCTATCCCTCCTTCATCGGGATACGTAAAGCCAGCAAAGCCGAGATTCCGGTGTGGGATCTGGCAGAATTGGGACTGGATGTGGCTGAGATGAAGGCAGGCGGTGCTGCCGTGATATGGTCGGACATGCGGCCATTGTCGGCGCGCAGCGGAGCGGTGGATTTCATCGAAGGCGAGAGCATGGAGGTCATCGCGGCGACGCTGGCCGACAGATTGATGGCTGACAAGGTAATCTGATGGCAAGCGACGTCTGGGTCTACGTTGACCAATTTCAGGGCAACGCACTTCCGGCTGCTTGGGAGACCTTGGGCGCAGCCGGCGAGGTGGCAGCAGATTTGAACACCGGTGTTGCGGCGCTGGTGTTCGGGCATGATGTGGATGAGCTGGCGCAACAAGCCGCCGACTATGGCGCCGACAAGGTCTTCCTGTGCGATGACGCGACGCTGGCTGATTTCCGCGTGCAAGCATTCGGGTGTGCGGCCGCGAAACTGGCGGCGGCCGAAAAACCGCAGGTGATATTCGCTCCCGCCACAACGCGGGGACGTGACCTGACCGCGTTGCTAGGGGTTGAACTCGGGATTGGAGTGGTGGCGGATGGCATTGCGCTGCAAGTAGAAGACGGCGTGCTGCAAGTGACGCGTCCGGTGTACGCGGGAAAATTGCACGCCACAGTTTCAGCGCCGGGGGCGCACCCGCAGATTGTCACCCTTCGTCCCCGCGCGTTTCCGCGACCGGAGCCGACAGCGGGTAGCGCGGAGGTGGTGCAGGTGGAGGCTGTGCTGGCGGAAGAAGACATCAGCGTCAAGGTTGTCGACTACAGCGCCTCGGCGAGCGATGTCAGCTTGACAGATGCGAGCATCATTGTCTCTGGAGGTCGCGGAGTTGGCGGCCCGGAGGGGTTCGAGCCGGTGCGCCAACTGGCTGTCGCGCTCGGGGCGGCGATGGGGGCGAGTCGCGCTGCGGTGGATGCGGGCTGGATTCCTTATTCTCATCAGGTCGGGCAAACGGGGAAAACAGTCAGCCCGGATTTATACATCGCCTGCGGCATTTCGGGGGCGATACAACATCAAGCCGGAATGCGCACCGCCAAAGTTATCGTTGCCATTAACAAGGATGCTGAAGCGCCCATTTTCAAGTTGGCAAAGTACGGTGTCGTCGCAGATTTGTTTGACGCGGTGCCGGTGCTGACGGACGAATTCACGCGGCGGCTGGGCGAGTAATTGTCGTCAGCACGTATGAAAAAAGAGCCGGTCGATTCAATCGACCGGCTCTTTTGATGATTCTGTAAAGGAAAGGGTTATGCCCCGCTCGGAACCGGAACCGGGTCCTTGCCCGTGGTGGCGTCGGTGTCCTCCTCGTGGGCCTCTTCACCGGCATCGGCCTCGGCCGAGGGCGGGGCGGGGGGTGGCGGCTTGGGCGGAGGCACCGGCTCTCCCTTCCACAGCGCCTCGAACTGCTCCATTTCCGCCGTTTCATTCTGGAGCAGGTAGTTTGCCACCTCATCAAGCTTGGCGCGCTGTTTCTTCAGAATCTTGCCCGCCAACTGGTGCGCGGCATTCACTAAACCGCGTACTTCCGCATCTATTTCTTCGGCCACCGCTTCAGAGAAATCACGCTGCTCGCCAATTTCGCGACCAAGGAACACCAGTTCATCTTTCTTCCCGAATGCCATTGGGCCGAGTTTTTCGCTCATGCCCCAGCGGGTGACCATGCGCCGGGCGACGCTGGTTACCTGTTCGAGGTCGTTTGACGCGCCTGTTGTGACTTCGTCCTTGCTGAACACGAGCTCTTCGGCGGCGCGCCCTCCCAGCATGGACGCCAGCCGCGCTTTGAGCTTTGACCGCGTGGCTAAGCGCTGGTCTTCGTCATCAGTTAAGTACCAGGTAAGCCCACCCGCGATGCCGCGCGGAATGATGGTGACTTTACGCACCGGGTCCCCATCGGGCTGTGCACGTGCCACGATGGCGTGGCCGGACTCATGATAGGCGGTGACCTTGCGCTCGCGCTCGGTCATGATGCGGCTTTTCCGCTCCGGGCCGAGTACAACTCGCTCGATTGCATCTTCCATTTCTCGCATGCTAATCAATTTCTGGTTGCGCCGGGCGGCGAGAATCGCGGCTTCGTTCACTGTATTTTCAATGTCCGCGCCGACGAATCCAGGAGTGGATTTTGCCAGCACGTCCAGCTGCACGTCCGGCGCCAGCGGTTTTCCGCGGACGTGCACTCCGAAAATTGCTTCCCGCCCCAGAATATCCGGCCGGTCGAGCACCACGCGACGGTCAAAACGGCCGGGGCGCAACAGCGCCGGGTCGAGGATATCGGGCCGGTTGGTGGCGGCGACGATAATCACGTTGGTGTCGGTGTCGAAACCATCCATCTCCACCAGAATCTGATTCAGGGTTTGCTCACGTTCATCGTGGCTGCCGCCGAGACCGGCGCCACGCTGGCGGCCAACAGCATCAATTTCATCCACGAAGACGATGCACGGGCTGTGGCGCTTGGCCTGCTCGAAGAGATCTCGCACGCGGCTGGCGCCCACGCCGACGAACATTTCAACAAACTCGGAACCGGATATTGAGAAGAAGGGCACGCCGGCCTCACCTGATACCGCCTTCGCAAGTAAGGTCTTTCCCGTTCCCGGAGAGCCGACCAGCATGACGCCTTTGGGGATGCGCGCGCCCAGCACAATGAATTTCTCCGGCTCTTTCAGGAACTCCACAATCTCGTAAAGTTCCTCTTTGGCCTCGTCGACGCCGGCGACATCATCGAACGTGACCGTCGGCTGATCCCCGGTAAACATGCGCGCGCGGCTTTTTCCGAATGACAGAGCCTGATTATTGGTGCCCTGCGCCTGGCGCAGCATGAAGTAGATGAACCCGATCACGAAGACCGCGGGCAGGGTGTAGCTCAGCAGCACCATGATGTTGCCCCAATCGCTTGGCCGCTGCACCTCCCACTTCACGGCTGCGCGCGCCTGGTCGCTCACACCCAGTGCGGCGAACTGCTCCGGCGCCGTGGAGGCGCTTTCCTTGCGCGTGACCGCCAGTTCATAGGGCGCCCCCGAGCGAAAATGGATGGTCAGGTCATCTTCCGCCACCACTATCTTCTCGACGTTTCCGCGCTCCATTTGCTGCGCTACCTCGCTAAGGTTTAGTTCGGTTCTTGGCACGGATTGCGCACGTACTGAGTAGAGAATTGCGCCCAGCGCCACCAGAATGAGTACGTAAACAAACGAGTTTCGCGTGCGGGGGTTTTCCACTGTTAGTCTCCGTCGTCAGCCTTCATCATTGCGGCCATTATACCAAGTTTGAGCGCCCTTTTTGTAAGACATTCGTTAATTCGCTGAGAGCAAGAATGGTGCCAGTCTCCAGAACACTCGCGTCCACAGAGCCAACAACCCGAGAACAAGCAGCACGGCACTTGCGCCCAGCGGATAGGTTACCCAGTCTGCCTGCTGCGCGGGCGCAACGAGGCCCTCTGCCGCTGCCCGGGTTTTGCGGGCAGCGGCGACAATGTGCGCGTCGAGCTCGTCAGCGTTTAGGGCCAGGTATGGTCGCGTTGCATGAGCGCCGTGGTTCCGGAAGGTGATCAGCACGTGCCCGAGTTGCTCAGCGGTGCGGTAGCGCGCAGCCGGTTCTTTGGCAAACACTTTTGCAATAATCTGCGCCACGGTGTCGGGGACTGCCGGGTTTTCTGCGCGGATGTCGGGCGGGTCGGCGTGCACGTGCATATGCCCGAGAACCTGCGCGTCGCTCGCATCAAAGGGCAGCCGGCCGGTGAGCATTTCGAAGAGCAGCACTCCGATGGAATAAACGTCGGAGGCCGGTGTTGCCGGTGAACCCTGCGCCTGTTCCGGGGAAAAATAATGCGGCGTTCCGAACAACGTGGCGCTGGTCTCAATTGGCTGAGTGGCGCTCAGTAGGCGCGAAATGCCGAAGTCGGCCACCTTCACCTTGCCGTCTGGCGTCACGAGGATGTTCTGCGGTTTGATGTCGCAGTGCACCAGTCCGTGCCGATGAGCGTGACCTACGCCAGCGCAAATCTGGATGGCGTAATCCAGTGTATGCTCAACACTGAACGGAGCGTCGAGGCGTATGTGTGATTTAAGATCCTCTCCGGCCACGTGCTCCAGCACCATGTAATGGCAATGCTGGTCACTGCCGACGTCATGCACGGCGACTACGTTTGGGTGGCTGAGATGGGCGACTGCGCGCGCCTCGCGCAAAAATTGCTTCACAAGGTCTGGCTCTTCGGCCAGATCTTCGCGCAGCACCTTTATCGCCACCACTCGGCGGAGGGCGATGTCCTCGGCTCTGTACACATGCGCCATGCCACCCACGCCCTCTCGTTCCTTGAGTTCATAGCGCTGGTTGAGCACTTTGTGATCGCCCGAACTGGTTGATGGCGCGGGGTTTTGCACGTTCATTTCAAAGCTATTGTACTGCATTGAAAAAGCGGAGCAAAGCTGTGGCGGGAGGCAGGGCTCCTGTGCTATAATCCGCGCGACGAATTACGGGAGGCCGGCACGCATGAATGCAACAATGAATTACGCGCAGATTGTAATCTCCGTGGCGCTGATTGTGGCCATCGTGCTGCAGAGCAAAGGCGCCGGCCTGGGCGGCCTGACCGGCGCGACGGAGGGAAGCGTCTTCCGCGCGCGGCGGGGCGTGGAAAAACTGCTCTTCAATGTCACCATCGGTCTGGCGGTCGCCTTTTTTGTCACCGCGATTATCAACGTGATGGTGAACGGCTGAGCAGTTTGCCGACCTGCACCCCGCTGAGGCATGCAACGACTGGTTCCGCGGACTCGGTGACAGCGGCCGGACTCACGAATAACGGGGTGTTTCCGCAGGGATGTGGGGGCGCCCTTTTTTCATGGACGCGGGTGCTCACATGCGCAGGATAAGATCCCAGATAACGGTTGCCATCGCCGGGCTGGCGCTGGTCGGGGCGCTGCTCTACTCGCAGTCTCTCGGGCTCGAAGCGTCATTTTTGCCTGCGCCCGGGGGCACATTCGTCGAAGGCGTCATCGGGACGCCGCATGAATTGAACCCGCTGCTATTCTCCACATACGCGGCTGACCGAGACATCGCCCGGCTGGTGTATGCGGGCATGATGCGCCTGGATTCGAGCGGGCAACCGGTACCAGATCTGGCCAAAAGCTGGGCGGTGAGCGCGGATGGCCTCGCGTACACTTTCGTCTTGCGCTCCGGATCGCGCTGGCACGATGGCGTTCCGCTCTCTCTGGACGATGTCATTTTCACCATTGGCCTGCTCCGGGCAGCCGATTATCCCGGCCCGGCCGACATCGGCGCGCTCTGGCAACAAATTTCTGTGGCGAAGCTCAACGCCACCACGCTCAAGCTAACTCTGCCGGAACCCTTTGCGCCGTTCCTCGACCACACCACCTTTCCGGTCCTGCCGGCGCACAGATTCTCGGGCATTCGCTCGGCCGACCTCAGCCTGCATCCGGCGAATGAAAACCCGGTGGGGGCGGGCCCGTTTCGCGTGGAGCGGTTGTTGCGCAATGAGAGCGGGCAAGCGGTTGAGGCGCTGCTAGCGCCCAATCCTTATTACCATGGCCAGTCTCCAATGCTGAACCACGTCAGGTTGCTTTTTTTGCCGGACGAGGCCAGCGCGATAGAGGCGCTGCGGCAGGGGGAAATAATGGGCGTCGGCGGACTGAGCAATGTAGCCACCACCGCCTTTTTGCCCGAAAGCGACTACGATATCTTTTCGGCGCTGCTGCCCGAATACAGGCTGATACTGTTTAACCAGCAGAACGCGGCACTTCAGTTTTTCCGAGACAAAAGGGTGCGCCAGGCGTTGCTCGCGGGCTTAAACCGCGAGCGGCTGGTGGAAGAGGCACTCGCCGGGCAGGCGGTGGTGGCCAGTGGGCCGATTCTGCCGGGAACCTGGGCGGTTAATGACCAGTTGCGGCAGGTGGATTACGACCCGCAGCGCGCGGCGGGCCTGTTGCAGGCTGGACGCTGGGCCCTACCTGAAAACGCGCTTCCGGGCGGCGAGAATTATGTGCGCCAGAAAAACGGAAAACCGCTTGCCTTCGACCTGCTAGTGCCCAACGATGCACGCTCTACCGCGCTGGGGCAGATGGCGGTGGAAGATTGGGCGCGGCTGGGAGTGCGCGTCACCTTGCAGGCGGCCCTTCCGGCCACTTTCCAGGCTGAATACCTCGAGCCGCGCCGCTTTCAGGCGATCATGGTGCACCTTAGCCTGCAGCGCACTCCGGACCCGGACCCGTATTCTTTCTGGCACCAGACTGAGATTGAGAGCGGGCAGAACTACAGCGGTTACGACAACCGCATGATGAGCGAGCTACTGGAGCAAGCCCGCACCACTCCCTCGAGCGCGGCGCGGGCGCGCCTGTATCATTCATTTCAGGCTCGATTTGTGGACGAAACTCCGGCGCTATTGCTCTACCATCCGGTCTATTCTTATGTCGTCAGTCGCGCGGTGAACGGCGTGCAGCTGGGCTCGTTGCTGCATCCGGCGGATCGTTTCAACACAATCGCCGACTGGTACATCGTTATCAGGCGGGTGGTGGGTGCTGCTGCGGGCGGCTAATTGGCTGCGTAAAGGTGCCGGTATACGGCGTAGTGCTCTGCGATGCGGCGCACATAGTCCTGGGGTTGCTTCAGCCGGATGATTTCGACCAACAAGTCGTAATCGTCCCCGGCAAGTCGCTGCCAGATTGAAGTGTTGCCGGGGCCGGCGTTGTAGGCGACCAGCGCAGCGTACAGGTTGCCATCGAAAATGTCGCGCTGTTCATCCAGGTAAAAAGCCCCAAAGGCAATGTTTACGTACGGGCGATAAAGGTCCGTACTGTCATAAGACGGCCAGCGCAACTGTCGGGCGATGTATTCGCCCGTGGGTGGGATGACCTGCATCAGCCCCTGCGCGTAAGCCGATGAAGTGACTTGCCCCTGAAACAGGCTCTCCTGACGGATGAGTGCATAAACCAGCAGCGGGTCGAGGACATATCCCGCGGAGGCCGGTTCTACAAGGTCGAGGTAGTACGCCCCGTAGCGAAGGTGGGTGATGAATTTTGGCGCGTTGAATGGGTTGCTCAATCCCAGCGCATCCATACAGTGACGCCCCGCCCAGATGGAACCGTAGTAGTATCCCAAATCTCCGTAAGCCAGCGCG
>CAJWGI010000059.1 GCA_913031335.1 uncultured Anaerolineales bacterium
GTGATTCAGACCCGACCCACCCCGCGCCGATTCGCCCCGGGTCCCCCCCGGCGCGCGCCACTGCGTTGCGCGCCGCCTCGATAGACATTGTGGCCACATCCTCGTCAAGTCCGGCGACCGTTTTTTCCTCCACCGGCAGCCCGGCTGTGCCCTCCGTCCACACGCGCGAAACCTCGGTCGCAGGCAGGCGAAAGCGCGGCAGATACGCGCCGTAGCCCACAATGCCCACGGCGCGCGCGGGCTGCATCACGCCCGCAATTCGCTCGTGCTCAGCCATCATTGCTCTCCACCCTGCGCATTTCCGCCCCCCCCTATTCTCCAAGATTGCAGCAGCTCGCGGGCGCGGTCCACGCGTACTTTTTCCTCGGCCACCAGCTGCCGCGCCAGCCGCTCTACTTCAGCGCCCTCCGCACCGGCTGCAATCGCAACTTGGCGCGCATGCAACCCCATGTGCCCGCGCTGGATTCCTTCAGTAGACAGCGCCCGCAGCGCCGCAATATTCTGCGCCAACCCGACGGACACTATGATTTCGGCCAATCCTGCGGCCGACCCCACCCCAAGCAGCCGCAAAGCCGCCTGTGCCCCCGGATGCACGCGGGTAGCGCCGCCGACCGTGCCAACTGCCATGGGCATTTCCAGTTCGCCGAGTAGGTCTCCATTCTCATCCTTGCGCCACCGCGAAAGGCTGCTGTAGCACCCACTGCGGGCGGCGTATGCGTGTGCACCGGCTTCAATCGCGCGCCAATCATTTCCGGTGGCAATCACCACCGCATCCACCCCGTTCATGATGCCCTTATTATGAGTGGCCGCCCGATAAGGGTCAGCCGCCGCGAATGCCCACGCCTCGATTATCCCATCGCGTACCCGCTTGCCACTGTAACCGCCAAACGCCAACTCGGTTTGCGGGATGCACACTCGCGCGCGCGCCAGCCGGCGATCGGCCAGGTTCGAGAGAATGCGCAGGTGCACTCTGCCTCCGGTAATCTGCTCCAAAAGCGGTGCCAGCGCCTCGGTCGCGGTGTTTATCGCGTTTGCGCCCATCGCATCGCGGGTGTCGTAAATCAGGTGAGCCACCAGAAAAGGCCCGATGGGCGAACGCTCAATGACGCGCACTTCAAAATCGCGCGCGCCACCGCCCAACTCCGAAATGACTGGGTCGATGCCCTCTACCGCCGCGAGAACGCGCACTCTCTGCTCCAGAAGAGCCGCTTTCGCCGCCTCGACATCTTCAACATCCAGAATCTGCAATTGGCCAATCATCTCCGGCGGCGAGCACTCAGCGCGAAAACCGCCGCCGGCACGCGCGAGTTTCGCCATGAAACTGGCGCCCGCCACCACGGACGGCTCCTCAATTGCCATCGGCACCAGCACATCGCGGCCATTCACCACAAAATTAGCAGCCACCCCGAGCGGCAACGCGAACACGCCCACCACGTTTTCAATCATCTGATCGGCGAGCTCGGGGGTAAGGCCCGCCGCGCCGAGCAGGGCAGCCTGTTGCTCGACGGGCAACTCGGCGCGCTCGGCCACGTTATGCATCCGCTGCTTCGTGTCCAGATCGTAAAAGCCGGGCAATCGGGAGGTAGTCTGCATGGGACTCATTCCAGTGTCAGTGGCTGACACGAAAAACACCGAAGCGTTTTCGGCGTCTGAGAAAGAAGAATATGCGGAAACCCTTTCAAAAGCTATCAGGTTATTTCTTGAAACGTCCTCAGCGCAGCTTCGCAACGTCAGCGCTATGTGTCCTCCCCAAGATACTTGGCCAGGTCGCTCAAGGATCCCTGCCCGGGGACGCGCACGCGCTGCCAGGTAAATGCGCCGGAGAGTTCGTGCTCGACCCCATATTCAGTGGTCACCGCGCCCCAAAAACCAAGCGCCCGCAAGTAATCGATTACCTGCTGGTCATATCGGCCGCTTGGGTAACAGAAAAAACGCGGCTGCCTGCCGATGTGCGCCTGAAGAGTCTGCATGGAACCGAGCACCTGAAACTCTACTAGTTCGAAAGGACGATTGGAAAGTTGCACGTGCGTCTTGCTATGGGGCTCGAGATTCCAGCCGGCGGCGGCCAGTTCCCGCGCCATTTCCCATGTCAGGTAAGCCGGTTGGCGCTCATCCATCAGGCCGGTGAGCAGAAACACTGTGCCGGAATAGCCGAACACCTGCATGTGCGGAAACGCGTGTTTATACAATCCCCGATAACCGTCATCGAAGGTGAAGACAATCGGCTTTTCCGGAAGCGTTTTCCCATGCGTAAGGTGATAGAGCAAATCGTACAGGCTGACCGAGCGATAGCCACGCGCGTGCAAATAGGCGAGCTGCTGCCTGAAGATTCCCGGTTGCACGGTCAACCCCACCCGCAAATCGTCCGCGTCTTCCGAGAGCGGTTCAACATAGTGGTACATCAGAATGGGCACATGCGCCACGCGCTCAGCTGCGTGAGAGTCCGGCGTGGGCCATGGGGTGGGCACGGGCGTAGGTGGGTCATTAGTGGGTACAGGACTGGCCGTTGCCGTGTGCGTGGCCGGGACGGCGGTGGCAGTTGGGGTACTCGTCAGTGTTTCCGTGACTGTTGGCGGCACCACCGTGGGTGTGCTGCTGGCTGCAACCGTGTGCGTCGCCGGGGGCAAGGATGGAACCACGGCATTCGGCACACGTGACGGCACGGTGGTGGCTTCGGCAGTAGCCGCCACCGTCGGCGCGGCTGCCAACCGTTGTACCGGCTGCGGCGCGCAGTTTGCCAGGCCCAGACTCAAAACGAGCAGCGCGCCCGCTTTCAGATCGCTAATGCCTGAACGTATGCGTACCTTGCTTTTCCGGATTTGCGGAAGCATTAAACGAAAATCCCCGTCTGTGCGGGGATTCGTTTGTCCCCCGCCATGACAACTGTTATTCGGGAAGCATCTCTGTGCCGAGAAAGAAGTCAAGCCAAATCCAGACCAGGGAGGCATAGGCCAGACACAGGAAAGTGAAATTATTCAGGATGACATCCAATACTCCAAAGTTTAAGTCAACTGCGTAACGCTCCAGGCTGGTGCCAAACGCCACCACGGTGGCATAGCCCGCCAACGCCCCAATTGAGAGAGATAAAAGCCATACTGCCACCCGCTTTGCCGCCATGCTGTCCTCCGATGAACTATGTTACAAACGTCCAAAATTGTAGTGTAAACCGAACCTGCCGTCAAGTAAATCTCGAGCGACGCCCGCCAAGCCGGATTTCACTTGTGCACGCGCGCCAGAAGACGGAACTGTGCCACAGCCGCCGTCTGCCGCTATTCAAGCAGGCCCATCACCGCCACGACGAGGAAACCCAACGCGAACAACAGCAGAAACGGAGCTAATCCCGGCAGCCGCTGCAGCGCGAGGGCGGCGGCCGCGAGCGCAAACCCCGCCAGCGCAAACTCGACCCAGGTTGACCAATCCGTGGACAGAGCGTATGCGCGCCCGCCCGCGCCGCACCCGGCAGCCGTCTTCGGGGTGCGCAAGAATTCGGTCGGCCGATGTCCAGAAAGCGCTTCCAAGACCGCGCGGGTGTTGTTCAGCGCAATTCCCACCCCCAGCAGCATTAGTGCCGGAAACCAGAGTGCCCTCTTAATGCCGCGCGGATACGCGTTTGTTTGGGCCACAGCGTAAAGCACCGGCGGACCTAGACCGGCGAGGCCAAGCAGTCCCGGCATTACATTGCCGGCCCCGCCCAGCAACACCACTGGCATGCTGGCGAGGAGCAGACAGAGCATCATGGGATGCATAAGATAACCGCCCAGATGCAGCAGGCCTTGAACACGCTTCCAGAGCGAAAACTCAGCCCGAACCACACGGGCGGCATGCTTGAGCAGGCATTGCACCGAACCCTTCACCCAGCGGAATTGCTGCTGCTTGAAAGCCAGCAGGCTGCGAGGCACTTCCGCGGGCACGACCACATTGGGCAGATAGTGGAATTCCCAACCGCGCAGCTGCGCACGATAAGAAAGGTCGAGGTCTTCAGCGAGTGTGTCCGCCTGCCAGCCGCCTGAACTCTCGATGCAATCCCGACGCCACACCCCGGCAGAGCCGTTGAAGTTAAACAGCAACCCGTTGGCGCTGCGCGCAACCTGCTCCACCACCATGTGGCCATCCAGGGCCAGCGCCTGGGCCCGCGTAAGCATGCTATGGGTCGCATTCAGATGACCCCAGCGCGTCTGCACCATACCCACCCGCGACGTAAAAAAATGTGGCATAGTGCGCTTCAGGAAATCCACCGGCGGCACGAAATCAGCATCGAACACCGCGACGAACTCTCCGGCAGCGCACCGCAAGCCGGCTGCAAGCGCCCCGGCTTTGTTTCCCGTTCTGTGCTCGCGATGCAGGCAAATGATATCCACACCCCGCGCCCGATGCAAAGCCACTCGCCGCCGCGCGAGCAGTGTGGTCTCATCCGTTGAATCATCCAATACCTGAATCGACAGGCGCTGCGGTGGATAATCCAGTCGCACGATCGCGTCAATCAGACGCTCCACCACCAGGCGCTCATTGAAAAGTGGAAGTTGTACGGTCACATGCGGCCAGTCGCTCAGGGGCCGGGGGGTAAATCGTGATTGACGGCTGCGCAGGAAAAGCAGCGTCAGCACAAGGATGTTGAATCCATAGAGTGCCAGTACAGAAGCTGAAAACACGTATGCGCTCTGGGCGAAGACGGCTAACGACATTGCGGGCACGACCCAAGAAAGGCCCGGATTAATAGGGCTCCGGAATAGGGGATCACCGTAGCGGATTATAATCCAGCTGCAAGCGCCTGCCAAATTGACGCGCACACCTGGCGCTGCTATTATGCCCGTGCCAGCCGGGTGATTTCTGCGCAGCGCTGGCCGCTTCCCGGGCACAATTTGACGACATGGCAACTCCCGCCGACCCAGGCCGCAGGCACAGGCTACACAGAACCCTGATTACGGTGATCTTGCTGACGGTTCCTTTCTACGTGGCCGGTTTCGCCGCGCTGCAGTTCCTGCCCGACCCGGGAGCCGGGGCAGACGCCTCCACGCCCACTGTCACCACAGCGCCGCCCAAAGTGAGCACATTATTACCGCGAACCACGCCGACGGATACCCCTGCACCTCCAACACCAGAACCTCTGGCAATGGTGAATGTTGACTGGGGCAACCTGCGTTCCGGGCCAGGCACGGTCTACGTGGTCGTAGCTCAACTTGACGAGGGCACGGAATTGGCCCCTCTGGAGAGGAATGAGCTCGCTGATTGGCTCAGAGTGGAGGTCAAAGGGACGGGCAAGCAGGGGTGGATATCCACGACCATTGTTGATATAAACTTTGCCACTGAGACGCTACCAGTGGCGGAGGAGATGCCGCCTACGCCAACGGCCACCGCCACGCCGAGCCCGAGCAGCACTCCGACAGCTACCGCCAGTAGCACAGCGACCGCCACTTCCACGCACACAAGCACTCCCACAGAGACTGCGACTCGCACGCCCACGGCCACCACGACAGCCACCGCAAGTGCCACGGCCACACCGACTGACACGCCATCACCGACTGACACTGATACGGCCACGCCAACTCCCACTGATACGGCCACGCCAACTCCCACTGATACGGCCACCAGTACAGCAACTCCCACACCGAGCCCAACGCCCTAGCCGACCAGCAGCAATCCACTGTGCACCGGCCTCGATGAGTGAGTGCCGCGCGCTATTCAGTTTTCAGTTTGCTTGCGTTTCGGTATCCGCCGAGAGATGGCGGGCAGTGAGATGAACTTCGGGGAATTACGCAGTCGAGTCCGTGGGAACGCCCGGCAACACGCGCACATCACCATGCACGCGCCGAATACGCAGTAAATCACGGAACATACGATACACGCCGGGAAATAACCGTACCGTGCTGCCCGAAGAATCCGCCCAGCGCACCGGCAGCTCCTCCATGCGCAAGCCGGCCCGCTTGGCGAGGTAAAGAATCTCGACATCGAACATGAAACGTTCAATCACCGCGCGCTCATACAGCGGTCGCACCGCGTCGCCGCGCGCGGCCTTGAAACCACATTGCGTGTCGGAAAACTGGCGCAGGCCGACAATGGCGTTACGCATGCGGTCGAACACCGCTGATGCCATGCGCCGAAAAAGGGGTGATTTGCGCTCAATGCGCGCATCCGGATGCGCGCGCGAGCCCACCACTAAATCTACTCCCGACTGCAGCCGGGGCATCGCGCGGTCGATTTCCTCCACCGGTGTGGAAAGGTCGGCATCGAGAAAAACAATCCACATGCCCGTGGCTGCCAGAACCCCGGTGCGCACCGCGAATCCTTTGCCGCGGTTCGGTCGATATTGAATCAGACGCGCGCGCACTTCCCCACCGATAGCCTGTTCCACAATCTCCGCGGTCGCATCCGCGCTGCCGTCATCCACCACAATCAACTCCCACGAACGCCCTCCCTCGCGCAGGAAACCCATTATCGCCTGCACGCCGGGCATAATTCGCGCGGCCTCATTAAAAGCCGGCACGATGACAGAAAGTTCCACTGCATTCTTGGGGGCAAAGCTCATTCGAGCGCGCGCAATCTCTCCGCCAGCGCGTTGGAGACGGCGTGATTGACGATCAGGTGCCCGTCCTCCTGCTGGCCGATATGGTCGCTGGGGATGCGCACCACCAGGTCAGCCCCGGCTGCCAGCCGGCTGCCGCCGCTGCCAGTAATGCCAATCACCGTGCCGGAAAACTCGGTCTGCACGCATTTCATCGCCTTAATCAGGTTGGGAGAATCTCCGCTGGTGGAAATAACGATGAGCACATCGCCCGCCCGCATCAGGTTGCGCAGCGGTTCCACGAACACGTCCTCAAAAGAAGCATCATTGCCCCACGCTGTGAGCAACGGCACATTGTCGGTCAACGCAATCGCGCGGAAGCGCCGTTTGCCGGGCACAATGGTCAGCTTGCAAAGGTCGTTCATCATGTGCGCCGCCGTTGCCGCACTGCCGCCATTACCGATGATAAAGACCTGGCGATCCTCTCTCCAAGCGGCCAGCAACGCATCGACCACAGCCTGCACGTCAACGCGAGATAAATCCCGGATCGCCGTTTCCAGACCGGTCAGATATTCATCGACATAACTCATTCTGATTACCTTTCCAGCGGATTACTCACCTCTATCCGCCGCGCACCGTTCCGAGCTGGCGCATTTTCTCCCGTGCCCGCGTCGCGAAATCCCCGAAATCAGGCTGCTGCTGCGCCCATTCCAGGTACTCAGCCACGCTCTGTTCCACCGTCCCGACCGGCTGCCAGCCCAGCTCGCCCAGCTGCCCAATATCAGAGCTAATGTGGCGGGTGTCTCCGAAGCGATATTCGCCCCGGCAAACCGGTGTCAACTCCGGCCGCCCGATCGCCTCCGCCATTGTGCGCGCAAACTGGTTTACCGTCATCCGCCGGCCACCGCCGACGTTAAACGTACGGAGGTCAGCGCGTGCGTCTTCCAGAGCCACCAGATTCGCGCGCGCTACATCGCGCACGTGAACATAGTCGCGGATCTGCTCGCCATCTTC
>CAJWGI010000060.1 GCA_913031335.1 uncultured Anaerolineales bacterium
CCGCGCGCATCCCCGTTGACCGCTATCAGCGAGACGGTGTCGCCGCGGCGCCCGCGAATGAGGTTTTCTGCGCCGGGGCGCAGCAACGTGATTTCCTGATTGCCGTCGAGCAGGCGAATGCGCGCCGTCGCGAAATGTGGCAGCCCCAAGAGCAGCAAGTTCGCCAGAGTCTGATCCCAGCGGCGACCCAGCGCCGCCAGCACTAGGATCTCGCGGATTTCTTTTTGGATTGCCAGGTCAACCGCCAGTTCCAGGTCGGTTTCATCCTTGCGGGCGGGGTGGCGTAAAACCTCCGCGCCATGAGCCGCGAGTTCATCCAGTTGCGCAGCTGAGAGCGAGTCGAAATCCCCGATGACAAACTGCGGCGTGCAGCCGGATTGCAGGCAATAGCGCCCGCCTCCGTCCGCCGCGATAAGCAGGTCATCCACGCGCAACAGTGATTTCAAATCCGTGTCGGCGGACATCCCCCCGTTAGCAACGATGACGGCCCGTCTCTTCGCTTCCGTTTCTGTTTGCTGCATATAACAATAAACCGCCTCTCTGGGGAGGAGAGGCGGTTCGCGTAATCGTGATTTTCCCTTCGCCGGCATTATCCGGAGCAGGTTCCGCGGGTCGCAGGGCAAAGCCTGCCTCTCAGTCTGCACGACCAGACTCCCCGTAATTTGTGTGACCATTATATCACGTCGCCGCGCGCGGTCGAGAGAAATGGTTGCCCCGCCTTCCGGCGCCGCTTATAATAGCGCCCGCTCATGCCTGCCTCTGCCGCCCGAACCCTATATCTAATCGATGGCCATGCTCTGGCCTATCGCACTTATTTCGCACTGACCGGTTCGGGGTTCCAGGGCAGTTCGCGCAGTGGCGAGCCCACTGCCGGGGTGTTCGGATTCACATCAGTGCTGCTGCGCCTGCTGGAACAGGAATCGCCCGATTATCTCGCTGTGAGCTTTGACGTCGGCAAGACCTTTCGCGACGAGATGTTCCCGGATTACAAGGCCACGCGCGAGAAAATGCCCGATGACCTGCGCGTGCAGATTGAGCGTATTCACGAGGTTGTGCGTGCGTTCAACATCCCTGTGTTCACGCGGGAGGGCTATGAGGCCGATGATGTGCTCGGCTCGCTCAGCCGCCTCGCCGCGCGCGTGGGCGTGCGCGTGGTCATCGTCACCGGCGACCGCGACCTGCTGCAGCTTGTCAATGACCGCGTTTCTGTCAGCCTGCCGGGCCGCAGCCTGGCGGATGCGCAGCTTTATGGCCCGCGCGATGTGGCGCATAAATACGGCGTCTCCCCGGAGCAGTTCGTCGATTATAAGGCGCTTGTGGGTGACAAATCCGATAACATCCCCGGCGTTGCCGGCGTAGGCGAAAAGACCGCGAAAACGCTGTTGCAAAAATACCTTACGCTGGACAACATCTACGCGCATCTGGACGAGGTCGCGCCGCGCTTCCAGAATAAGCTCGCTGCCGATAAAGAGAACGCTTATCTCTCCCGAAAGCTGGCAGCCATCGTCACCGACCTACAGCTCGATTTCGACCTTGAAGCCTGCGCCGTGCCGGCGGAGGGCAATTTCGACCGTGCCGCGGTGGCGGAACTCTTTCGTGAACTGGAATTTCGCACGCTGCTAAAACGGCTCTCAGCGTTGGGGGGTGAACGGGCTGCCTCCGGTGGGCCCGGCGACCGGCAGCTTGGGCTTTTCGCCGCTCCTCCCAAAAAGGAGCGTGCTGAGGCCGCGCTCGAGCCTGCGCCGACGCGCACCGTGGTAGTGGATAACGCTGCGGCCCTTCAGGAGCTTGCTGAGAAACTCTCCGCCGCGCGTGTCATCGCCTTCGACACCGAAACCACGTCCACCGACCCGATGCGCGCCGAGTTGGTGGGATTGTCTTTCGCGGCGGTGGCTGGGGAGGGCTATTACGTTCCGGTCGGGCACCAACCGGAGATGGCTCCGGGGGGGCAGCTCGGTTGGGAGCAGGTGCGCAGGGTGCTTTCCGGGGCGCTTTGCGATGCCGCCATCGAGAAGGTCGCCCATGACGCCAAATACGACTACATCGTGCTAATGCGCAATGGCCTCACCGTGATGCCAATCAGCGCCGACACGATGGTGGCCGAATGGCTGTGCGACCCGGGCTCGCGAAACAAGGGTTTGAAGAACCTTGCCTGGGCGCGCCTGGGCGTGGAAATGGAGGGAATTGACACACTTGTCGGTACGGGTAAGAAGCAGATAAGCATGGACGCCGTGCCGGTGGAATCGGCCGCGGCCTACGCAGCCGCCGACGCAGACATGACGCTGCGCTTGCTCCCGCTGCTGCGGGCTGAATTGAAACAAAGCGCTGCGCTGGAACTGCTGCAGCTGGAACTGGCGCTAATGCCGCTGCTGGCGCAAATGGAAATGAATGGCGTGCTGCTCGACAGCGACTACCTGGCCGAACTGGGCGTGGTGTTGGAAAAACAGATTGAGAGCCTGCGCGAGGCTGTGAAGCAGGCTGTCGGTTACGACTTCAATCTGAACTCCACGCAGCAGCTTTCTACCGCGCTGTTTGAGCACATGGGTGTCGACCCGCCACGGGGCACCCGGCGCACCGCCTCCGGGCATTTTTCCACCGCTGTGGGCGTGCTGGCGGAGTTGGCCGCAGAACATGAAGTCGTCGACGACATTTTGCAATATCGCGAGTTGGCGAAACTGAAATCAACGTATGTGGATGCGCTTCCGTTGGCGGTCAACACGGAGACAGGGCGGGTGCACACTTCTTTCAATCAGACCGGCACGGTCACGGGGCGGTTGGCTTCCTCCGATCCTAACCTGCAGAACATCCCCATCCGCACCGAGGTCGGGCGGCAAGTGCGGCGGGCGTTCATCGCGCCGGAGGGGTGCCGACTAGTGGCCATGGATTATTCGCAGATTGAGTTACGCATCACCGCACACATTTCTGGCGATGAGTTTTTGCTGCGCGCTTTCGAGCGCGATGAGGACATTCATGTGGCCACGGCCGCGGCAGTGTTCGGCGTTGTGCCGGATGCTGTCTCATCTGAACAGCGCCGGCAGGCAAAGGCGGTGAATTTCGGACTACTGTACGGAATGGGGCCGTTTCGATTGGCTCGCTCCACCGGCATCACGCTCGGCGAGGCTGAGGAGTTCATCGAGACGTATTTTGCGCGGCTGCCGGGCGTGAAGCGCTATCTGGATGCCACCCGCGAGCAGGCGCAGCGCGAGGGCCATGTGCATACTCTGCTGGGGCGGCGGCGCTATTTCCCGCTGCTACAGCTGGCGCAGAGCGGAGACCAGAACGCACGCGCCCGCGCCGAGCGCGAGGCCATTAACGCGCCCATTCAGGGCACGGCGGCGGACATCATCAAGCTGGCCATGGTAGAGTTGGGGCGGCAGCTGTCCACGCGGCTGGCCGAGGCGCGCTTGTTGTTGCAGGTTCACGATGAGTTACTCTTTGAGTGCCCGGATGGGGAGGTGGAAGCGCTGGTGGAGCTGGCGCGCCCGATAATGGAGAGCGCCTTCGAGCTGGCTGTGCCTCTCAAGGTCGATGTGAGCGTCGGCAAGAACTGGGAGCAAATGCAGGCGCTGTCTCCGGCCTGAAAACCCTTTGCTATGACTGCGTGGCTGCCAGTGGCGGCTGCATTACTGGCGGTGTCCCTCTGGGCGATTTCATTTGTCGCCATTAAGGTGGCGCTGCCCGAGATGCGCCCGGAGACCATGATTTGGCTGCGGCAGCTGCTGGGCGCACTCACGGTTGCGTTGATTGTCTGGTTGCGCGGCAGCTGGGAGAAGCCTGCGCGCGGTGATTTGCCACGGCTGGCGCTGGCCGGATTCGTGGGCGTGGTGCTTCACCAGTGGTTGCAGGCACAGGGAATGCTCACTACCACGGCGACCGTCTCAGCATGGCTCTCGGCGCTGGCCCCGGCGCTGATGGCCGTTATGGCGTGGCTGTGGCTGCGCGAGCGATTTATGCCGCGGCAGGCGCTCTGGCTGCTCCTGGCCGGTCTCGGCGCAATACTGGTCTCGGCTGGCAGCTGGCCGGCGCTGCTGCGCGGCAGTTTCGGCGGACGTGGTGATGTACTCGTCCTGGCGAGCGCGCTCGCGTGGGCGCTGTATTCCATTCTACTGAAAAGACTGGTGCGCACCAGGCGTGCCGGCACGGTCACTCTGGCCACTCTGTTTCTGGGTTGGCTGCTGCTTTTGCCGCTTTTCATCTTGCGGGGCGGTTGGGCGGAACTTGCCGGCATTGGCCCCTCGGGCTGGGCGGCAGTAGCGGTGCTTGGGGTGGGAAGCACCGGGCTGGCGAGCATCCTCTACAACTATGCTCTCAAGTACCTTTCCGGCACGCTGGCGGCTGCGCTGCAATACCCCGAACCGCTGCTGGTCGTGGCGGCGGCTAGCGTGCTGCTGCGCGAATCCTTCACTCCGGCGATGGCGGTTGGCGGTCTTCTGATTCTATTTGGAGTGTGGCGCGTAGAACGGACGGCGGGCCGACTGGGGCGCTAGCTGCGCTCAGGGTTGCAGCCCGGCGAACTCGGCCATGGGCAGCGCGGTGGCGGCCCAGATGTAATTCTGCGCGTGGCTGGGCAAACCGCTTTCTGAATCGTAAAACTCCCAGAAGTTCCCCGGACCGGCGCTCACTTTGTCGGCTAGCGTGCGCGTGATGCGCTGCGCGCTTTCCATGTGACCGTAATCAGCCAGCCCTTTGACCACCAGCATGGTCAGCCCCGGCCACATTCCGCCTTGCCAGCGCCGCGCGCTGCTGTAACCAGGCTGTGACTTTCCCAGCGAGGGCAGGCCGAAACCGGCGTGGAAGTCGCCGCCCGGCTGCAGATGGCGCGCGACCAGCACGGCAGCCTGCTGCGCCGAGGGCACGCCTGCGTAGAGTGGCATCAATCCACCGATGTCGCGCACGCGCACCTGCCCACCCCGGCGCGAGAGGCCATAATAAAAACTGTCCTCCGCGTTCCACATCAGCCGGTTCATTAGGTCGCTCAACTCGGCGGCGCGTGAATCGAAAAGCGCCGCGCGCCCGTCACCGAGTTCGCGCGCGATTGCGGCCAGCGCGCGGTCATTGGCCACCAGATATGCATTCAGGTCCACCGCGCACTGATTTTCTGCCCCGCCGGTGGCGGCCCACGTGGCAAGTTCGGCGTCGTCGCGCACCGTTTCCCATGTCTCGTTCCAGAAGAACAAACCCTGGCAGCTGCCGTGGTCGCGGCGGCCGGAGTGCAACCACCACCAGTCGTCGTTGCGCGCCCCCGCCTGCAGCGCGGCGCTAAGAAAGGCGGTGTCACCACAGCGGCGGTAAATCTGCAGCGCCTCCCATGCCAGTACCGGCAGGGTGGTGTTTGCGTGTGTGCTCGTGCCCGGCCCGGTGTCGGTAGTGACCATGTAGGGGAAGCCGCCGTCCGCGTTCTGGGCGTGGTAAAAAGCGCGCAGCATCCCTTGCGCCTCGGCGCAACGCCCCAGGCTGGCGTAGGCCAGCGTGGCCAGATTCTCGTGACCGTGATTTCGGATGGACTGGAACCAGTGCAGACGCGGCTGCCCGGGCGCGACAGGTGTGAAAGAGTAATAAACGCGCTCGTCAATCGTACGCTGGATGAACGACTGCTGTAGAAAGTCCGCCACTGCTGCGCGCAGACCGGCGGCAGCCGGCGCGGGAGCAGCGCTGTCGGTCTCGGCCGCGGCCGCCGCGCCGGGAATTGTCAGGCGCTGGCCGACCCAGATCAAATCCGCATCGACGATGCGGTTGGCAGCGGCGAGGGCCGTCACAGTTGTGCTATAGCGTGCGGCGATTCCGGAAAGCGTTTCGCCCGGCTGCACCACATGCACGCGCTGTTGCGCGGCCAGCGCCGGGGCGGGTGGGGCCAGCAATGCCGCTGCTAGCAGCAGCGCGGCCAAAGCGCTTCGGCGAAGCCCTAAAACGGAGGCTGTGTCGGTCATGGTGGAGTTGCGCGGTGCTACGCCGGCTCCAGACTGAAAGTGAGCGGGTGGCCGGCCTCGCGCGCCAGGCTGTGTGCTTTTCCGACGCAGTATTTGGCCTGCTCTTTGGGCAGCGTGGCCACCTGGGCCACACCGGTCTGGTGGGCCTCCATTGTGATTTGCTCGGCTCTGGCTTGTCCGAAATCAAACACTAGGCGCAGCACTACCACCACGAATCCCCAGGGCGTCACCTCGTCGTTGTGGAGCAGTACACGGTATGGCGGATCGAGTTCGGTCTCTGTTTCCGGGGGCGGCAGCAGCTCCACCTCCGGGGCCTCGGGCAGCGGCATCGCGGCGTGGTCTGGCATCAATCTCTCCCCACAATCTCTACCGCCGGTTCAGGCTGCCCCTCCTGGTAATGTTCCAGATAGACTTCCACGGTGGTGACGAGGAAAATCATCACCACCGGGCCGTAAATCACGCCGAGGAACCCGAAAAGGTGCAGCCCGCCCAGTGCCCCGATGAGCACCAGCGCCGAGTTGAGATTTGCTTCCTTGGGTACCAGTAGCGGGCGCAGCAGCGTGTCGATATTGCTGACCACCAGCAGCCCACCCAGCAGCACCAGCAGCCCCTGCCACACGCTCCCGAAGGCGAGCAGCGCGATGCCTGCGGGCACGGTGATGACGTTGACGCCGAGCGGGAGCAGCGCGAAAACGATGCACAGCAAAGTCCAGAAGGCCACATAGGGCACGCCGCCGATTGCCAGAAAAACTCCGGCAGCCACGCCCTGCACCAGCGCTATCACGAGGACGCCGCGCACCATCGCACGTGCCATGGCGGTGATGCGCCGAATGTATCTCTGGTCGAGTTCATCGTCCAGCGGGCTGAGGTCTTTAGCTATTTGCAACACGCGCGGGGTAATTGGCAGCACGGTGATGAGCACGGAGATGAAAACGATGGCCTGCGTGATGAGTTGGAGCGAGGTGCTGCCGATGGAAAGCGCACTGTTCGCGAGGTACGAACTCACCGGCCCGGCAATTTGCTGCACGCTCTCAATCAGGCCGGTCTCAGTGACTTGATAATCCAGCAGCGGGATGGCGCTTAGCAAGCTGTTGGCTTGCACGATGATCTGGCGGAAGGTGACGTTTCCACCCGCCACCAGCGCACTCACATCCTGAGTGAATTGCAATGCTTGCCGGATGGTGACATTGGCCACTAGCGCCAGTGGCGCAAGCAGACTGACGGCGATTGCCAGCAGGGTGAGCAGCATTGCCGGCGACTTGCGCCCCCTGCACCAGCGCAGGCAGCGCATGTACAGCGGCCGGTACATGACCGCCGCCAGCAGTCCGAGCACAATGGCGGAAAGGTATGGCCGCACAGTCAGGTAACTGACGAAACAGGCCAGCAGCACCACCAGATAAAAGAAGGTGCGGTTGGTGCGCGTGATAATGCTCATTGCGGATGTCTCACAATTTATTCCGGTCGTGGCCCAATTGTAATTCAGGTTCGCGGCTAAAGGAAACCTGTCGCTGCCCAAAGTATTCATCACGCGCCGGCTGCCCGGCGCGAGCGTGGATAGCCGGCGCGCA
>CAJWGI010000061.1 GCA_913031335.1 uncultured Anaerolineales bacterium
CCACCCGTTGACATTCCGGTGCAATCGTCCCGCTTAACCCAGATATGCGGGCCGTCAAGCTCTCTAGTCAGATTCCCGAGGTATTCTAACGGGGTGGGAAGATGACCGTAGCGCAACCGGGGAAACCGTGAAAGATTCATTTGCTTACTGTCACCATACCATAAAGAACATTGTTCACTCGCTCCCCCCTAGAACACCGCGTTCTCAAAACTTCATCTACTATAACGCTCTTGTGGCTTTACTACAACCGACCGGATCGTCTTCGTGCCAACTCTGGTCAATGCTGATTCCACCAATCCCTGCAGCTGTACAAAGGTGTACAAAAGATTGCCGGTGTGCCTTACAATTGCTCTTGGTGCCTTCTGAGCGCTGGGGGCTCATATGCATTTGTACAACAACCGATTGGGAATTGACTATGGCGACAGGTAATCGGTGCCATCTCTGCCGTTGTCACTTATTTCGGCTCCATCTGCGGCCGTACATATGTGAATTGCCGGCTGTACACCTGTAATCTCTTGATACTCCGCGGCAGCCACTTCGACAAACCGGTCCGCTGTCGTGGAAGCAACCAGTGCCACGGCGCAGCCTCCGAATCCCGCTCCGACGAGCTTGGCTCCGTAGCATCCAGGCTGCTGCCGGGCGACATCCACTATCGCATTCAACTCCCGACTCGAGACCTCGTAATCATCGCGCAAGCTTGCGTGACTGGCATCCATCAACCTTCCTGTCTCGGCTATGTCGCCGCGCCGCATAGCAGCTGCAGCCAGTTTAGTGCGTTCGTTTTCCGTGATGACGTGGCGGGCACGGCGATGCATAATACCTCCAAGTCGCCGTTCTTCGATTTCAAGTTGCTCCGCGCTTACATTCCGCAAGGATGGCTCTCCGAAATGAGCAGCTGCCGCCCCACACCTGGCAACGCGATCGTTGTACTCCGAATCAAGCAAACTGCGCCGGGTGGAAGTGTCCAACGCCACAACAACCGTCTCAGGTGGCAAGGGCACCGGTTGGATTGCCAGCGAACGGCAGTCTATCAGCAGCGCATGGTCGGCAATCCCCGCGGCTGCGGTCATCTGATCCATGATGCCGCATTTCGTGCCAATCCATTCGTTCTCTGCACGCTGCCCGATCTGGGCGATTGTCAGAGCATCCCACGGAAAACCGGACACACACTCAAAGGCACGCGCCGTAGCCATTTCTAGAGCCGCGGAGGAAGATAACCCCGCACCGACAGGTACATCCCCGGCCAGCACACCTTCCCACCCTTGCAGTTGGTGCCCCGCTTCCTTTAGTGCCCAGGCCACGCCCTTCAGGTACTCGGACCAGTGCGTCGACCCGGGCTGCAGACAATCCAAAGAGAACTCCGTACGCTCATCGAAGTCGAGCGAGCAAACGCTGATCTGTCGATCAGCGCGCTCACGCAGGGCAATCCAGACTGCGCGGTTTATCGCCATCGGCAGCACATAGCCGTCATTATAGTCGGTGTGCTCGCCAATTAGGTTGACTCGGCCAGGGGCACGTACGACGAATCGGGGCGGTACCCCGAAACGGGTCTGGAATTCAGACGAGACGAGTGAATCGAGAGACATGGATGACGGTAACCCTTGTGTGAATTCTCCGCACTAGCTACCAACAACAGCCAGCATTATAGTATGCCCATTGTAGTTGCTGAAGTCGGGACGCCGCTGGCATTGCCGAATGGTGGTAATTGGCCTCGTCCAGCGGGGTGCCTCACACCTTTAGGAAGTCTACGATTCTCATACTCGATCGATGTTATATAATGACTGCACTTCTGAATCCTGATGCGCATCAACGTCCGGTTAAATGAGAGGGTGGCACCCTCAGGAGCCACTGCGTGTTGAGATGGCCTATTCTGCCACAACCAGTTTGACATGCTGCGGCCCAATGTCATGTTATCCGAAAATCCACTGTGACAAAGAGCACGTCACCGCAACTAGAGTACACAATGAAAGGGATTGAATGCAGAATCGGAGTAGATCTTGGCGGAACCAAGATTGAAGGTATCGCAATCGCAAGAGATGGTCACGCGCTTGTGCGCCAGCGCTTGGGGACTCCCAGAGGGACGGGGGACGAAACCTATCGCGAGATCCTGGACACCATTCGAGATTTGATTCTCAAGATAGAGAGTATTACCGGGTTAAAGGGAAGCGTAGGGGTGGGAATCCCTGGCACGCTTTCAACGACAACAGGGATGGTCAAGAACGCGAACTCGACCTCACTGATTGGTCATCCGTTGGATCGTGATTTAGAAGATCTGTTACAGCGCCCGGTGCGATTACAGAATGATGCCAACTGTTTTGCTTTTTCCGAGGCTACGGATGGTGCAGCGACCGGTGCAGATAACATGTTTGGAGTGATCCTTGGCACGGGGACTGGGGGAGGGATCGTAGTCCATGGCACACTCGTCACCGGGGTGAACGCCATCGGGGGAGAGTGGGGGCACAATCCGCTACCCTGGCCGCGCAATGACGAGCTTCCCGGCCCTGATTGTTATTGCGGAAAACAGGGTTGCATAGAGACCTTTCTATCAGGCCCGGGTCTCCAATTGAGCTACTGGTGCAGAACGGGTCTTCGAATAACTGCAGAGGAAATTTCTCGTCGTGCCGATGCTGGAGAGCGGCATGCCGATGCAGTACTTACCCTGTATGAGGATCGATTGGCGCGAGGTCTTGCGGCGGTGATTAACCTGCTCGACCCGAAAGTGATAGTACTCGGCGGTGGTCTTTCCAACATCGGTCGATTATATGACACTGTACCGGCACTATGGAACGACCATGTCTTTTCAGGTGACGTGTGCACTACGCTGGTTAAGGCGCATCATGGTGATTCCAGCGGAGTACGTGGCGCCGCGTGGCTCTGGTCAGAAAGTGAGATCTGGGGATAGAAAGGTGTGACGTCACTCAGGAAAGTTGGCGTGAGGCGAGACGCAGATAAGTTTCCCAGCAGGTGTTGGAAGCGGCGCAGGTGGGCAATTGCGGCGCTGCGTTGGCGCGCCTAGTGATGGCACGGTGATGGTGCCTTGCACCAGAAAATAGCACCGCAGCTCGAGCAATGAAGAAAGAGAAAACCCTCCACACGCTGTGGTTTCTACTAGCGATTGCCGTTGCTATTGGTGTTGCCACGTTCGTTTACGCATCCACCGGGCTGGGGCGCTGCTACTGGAGCAGGCCCGCGGACGACTTATGCTACGCTGTTGGCGCGCTGAGGATTAATGGTGGACTACGCTCCGGATTCGTAGAACATACCGCCCTTGGTGAAGGGTTGTCACCTCTGCTGTTTCTGAGCTGGGCGTACGCCCTGGCGTCAAAGGCCGGGTTCCTTGAATTCGCCTCCTTTCAAAGCCTCGCTACCCATGAGGACCCTCTTCTGCTCCTGAGACAATTCGTAATCGCCGGTTGGGTGTCGGGCGGGGCGATCTTCCTGCTGATCGTAGCAACCGTCTTCGGGTTTGCTCGATTCCTGACCGGATCGGATGTCATCAGTTTTTTCGCGAGCATGATGGCGGCAGTCTCGTGGTCAAACTTACAGTTTTTAATGAAAATCCGCTCGGAGGCTTTTGGAGCGTGCTTGGGGGTTTTGTCTCTGTACTTGGTGTTTAAGGCGCTTCGGGCATCGAGGTTGTCCGGGTTAGGGTTATACCTGGCCACCGGTGGCATGGCTCTGGCATATTCCCTTTTTGCCAAACGCAATGCGCTGCCCTACCTTGCCTTATTGCCCCTGGTTTTCTTGCTGGAAACTGAGACCCCTTGGGACCGAGCGCGTGCCGGTGCGCGCGGCCTCGCGTTAAAGTATGCCTTTGTGGCGAATTCGTTTCTTTTCGCGCCGCTGGTTCTGCTTATGCGGTATTGGCCTGAGTTTATCGCCTTGTTCAACTTGTCTCTCGTGCCAGTGCTGGCAGCCGAGATTCTCGGGTTTGTACTCCTGCTATTGCTGTACGTATTCCTTGTATTCGTTGTACGGTTATGCAGGAGCTATGGTAGGGCAAGCATGCGAGAGCTTTTTACACACGCTGCGGTTGATGCCGCTGCTTACGTGCTTGTCTTGATGATTGGTTTCGAATTGGCGATCTATTCCAGTTTCGTGCAACCAAGGTTTAATGCGTACAGCCTTTTCCTGCTCCTGGTGTTCATTGCCGGATGTGCGTTGGCGGTGGTGGCCGGTCGCCGCGGACAGGTGAGCATGGCAGCCTTGCTGCGCGCACCCCTAGTACAACGATTGGTCTCCGCCAACGCCGGCATTATCATTCTGGCAGCTGTTGCCTGGGGCGCTCTGTGGCAGCTGGCGCGGGTCTTTCCGGAGGCATTCGGCGCACACATCGAGGTAGCGGTGTCGCGCTCGCTTTTTGAGATTATGCACCCACAGAGTTCGTTCTCGCTTTTATCATCCGCTGATCATGCATCAACGTTCGCGTACTTTCGCTCAGTTGGCGCAGAAGTGTGGGGGTATTATCGGCGCTCTCGGTGGTTGGAATTAGTCATAGTGGCGCTGACGCTACTTGAGCTGCTGCGCGCGCGGAAGATTGCGACGGTGCGGGTAGTCGTCTTCTTCACGCTGGCGGGGATGGGCTTGCTGTTTTTCTCCTCGCTGCGCCATCTGTATCCATCATATTTGCTGTACGCAGACCTCATCACGATTCTTACGGTGTCGCTCTGTATTAGTTCGATGGTGAATCTGCAAAAAGAACGGATTCACGGTGGTCGGGCGACCTTTCATACCGCAATTGTGGTCGGCATCGTCGTGTGTGTTGGGGCATTCGCGGTGGTGAGGAGAAGCCAAGAATTGCGTGGCATGCAGATCGGAACGCTGTCGTCCGGGTGCAACTCTCCGCCACGCGGGTCCGACTGTCTGTGCGACTATTACTATGCGGGCACAAAACACGGCGGGACCGGATTAAAGGAGATTATCGAGCAGCAGTATGAGGCCGAGTGCATGCAAGCGGTCGAGGCACGCGCCGTGCGGGGGTTGCCATAGAGGCGAGAGCAATTCCCGGGCGTCGTAACCGATCGCGACCCAGCGCATTGCCTGGGGCTTCGGGAGTATAATGGCTGCGGCACACTCGGAGGTGCAACAATGAACTCAACCATCATCACCCTCGCAGTTCTCGTCATTGTGGTGCTCTGGATGGTAGGCATGTACAACCGGCTGGTGCGATTGCGCAACCGCTTCAAGAACGCTTTCGCGCAGATTGACGTGCAACTTAAGCGGCGTTACGACCTGATCCCCAACTTGGTGGAAACGGCTAAAGGTTATATGAAGCACGAGCGCGAGACGCTTGATGCTGTTATCAAAGCTCGTAATCAGGCCGCCAGCGCCGGGAAGGCGGCGGCGGCTAATCCGGGCGATCCCGAAGCAATGCGTGGCCTGATGGGCGCGGAGGCGGCGCTCACCGGAACGATGGGGCGTCTCTTCGCTCTAGCCGAGGCCTATCCCGACCTGAAGGCCAATCAGAACATGATGCAGGTGAGTGAGGAGCTGACCTCTACTGAAAACAAGGTCGCGTTTTCGCGCCAAGCATACAACGATGCGGTGATGACCTATAACACGGCATGTGAGACTTTCCCCAGCGTATTGGTTGCCGCTCGCTTCGGTTTCCGGCAGGTATCATTGTTCGAGGTGGAAGAGGCTGCCGAGCGCGCGGCACCGAAAGTCTCCTTTACCTGAGTCGGTTTGCTGGGAGCGCGCGAAGAATGTCGCGCTGAGAAAATGGTTGTTCATTCTCACAGTGGATTTCGGTTGACGGCTGAAGACCCGCCCAGAATTACCTGAGTCATATGGACTTTTTCGAACTTCAGGACGCGGCGCGGCGCAAGACGAGCGTCCTGGTTTTCTACTATTTCCTTGCGGTTGTGGCGATCATCGTCGCGGTGTATTTCGTTGTCGCGCTGGTCTTCGGCGGCCGGGGTGGTTGGGATCCGGGCCTGTTCACCACTGTTGCGATTGGCACCCTCGGCGTGGTGGCCGTGGGTACGCTCATCAGGACCGCTCAACTAAAGCAGGGCGGGCAGGCCGTGGCGGAAATGTTGGGGGGCCGTCCGGTGGATGCCTCCACGCGCAACGCCGGTGAACGCCGACTGTTGAATGTGGTGCAGGAAATGGCGCTTGCCTCGGGCACGCCGGTTCCACCAGTGTACCTGCTGGAGAAGGAGGAAGGCATCAACGCTTTCGCTGCCGGTTTCAGCCCCGGCGATGCTGTCATCGGGGTGACCCGTGGTTGCGTCGAGCAGCTCAGCCGCGAGCAGCTGCAGGGGGTGATCGCGCACGAATTCAGCCACATCATTAACGGCGACATGCGCCTGAATATCCGCTTGATTGGCGTCCTTGCGGGCATTCTGGCCATCGCCATGATTGGCTTCGGCCTGATGCGCACGGCCGCTTTTTCGGGCGCTGGGTACCGCCACTCGCGCCGTCGGGAGCAGGGCAACCTGGGCATGGTCTTGCTGCTGCTTGGCATTGGCCTGATTGTGGTCGGATACATAGGCGTCTTTTTCGCAAAGGTGATCAAGAGCGCTGTCTCTCGGCAGCGGGAGTACCTCGCTGATGCCGCTGCGGTGCAGTTTACGCGCAACCCGGACGGGCTGTCGGGCGCGCTGAAGCGCATCGGGGGGTTGGAGCGGGGCTCCAAACTGATCGCGGAAAAAGCGGAGGAGGCCAGCCACCTTTTATTTGCCAATGGCGTCGCCAGTTTCCTGAGCACAATCATGGCGACCCACCCTGCGCTGGGCGAGCGCATCCGGCGCATTGACCCGAGTTTCTCGGGCGAGTTCGATCTCATCGAAACCCCGCAGCAGGCCGGCACAACTGGGCCTGCCGGGATGGCGGTTGCGAGCCGACCGACCAACTTCGTGGCAACCAGCCACGCCGTCATGGATTCCATCGGTGCACCGACGCCTACTCACGTCGCCTATGCGGCTGAGATATTGAAGCGTATTCCGGATGAAGTGCGGCGGGTCGCTCAGCAGCCTTTTGGAGCGCGTGCCGTGGTCTATGGCCTGCTGCTGGACGAGCAAGATGCCGTGCGCGCGCATCAACTGGAGCATTTGCAGCAGCAGGCAGACGAGGCTGTGTACAATGAGACCCTGCGCCTGTTGCCGCTGCTCGCTTCCACCGGCGCTGTATCAAGGTTGCCTCTCGCTGAGGTTTCGCTTTCGGCGCTGCGGCAACTTTCTCCGAGCCAGTACCGCGACTTCCGCGCCAACGTGCAGCGGCTGATGGAAGCGGATGAGAATATCAGCCTGTTCGAATACACATTGCAGCACATGCTGCTGCGCCACCTCGAGAGTGCTTTCCACCGGAAAGCGGCGACAAAGAAGTCGATGCGATCGCTCGCGGTGCTGCGACC
>CAJWGI010000062.1 GCA_913031335.1 uncultured Anaerolineales bacterium
CTCCTCGCGCTGCAGTGTCATGCGGAAGGTGTGCGTGGACTGGCTGCTGTCGAACAGGCCGCTCGATTGGAAGCGCGTCTCGCGCACGCGCACGCTGGCGCGCTCCTCGCCGACGTCCGTCTCGATCACTTGAAGCTGACCGCCTTCGCGCTCGTCAATGCCGAACTCCCAGGGGTAATCCAACACCAGCTCTGCGAATGCCTCTGCAGAGTCCGGGTGTCCCGGAAGCTGTGGCGAGAGATAGCCATAAGCACGCCCAAAATCGCGCTGCCGCAGCGCGAGCAGGTAATTGTGGGCCACCCCCTCAGGCGTCCCCTCAGATTGGTACACCGGCTCGGGGAGCGAGCGCGCCAGCAGGAATGCGCTCACCACGAGGGCTAGCGCGCCGGCCACAATCGCAATCAGGAACTTGTCGGTCTGATGCTGCGCCATTGCCGCATGTCAGCGCGCGAGGTACTCCCTGGCGAGATGCTCACCCCGGGCTACATCGACTCGCGCTAGGAAGAACGCTCCCAGGATAAACAGAACCAGCACCGAGAGAATGCCGGTGCGCACGTTGCCGGTCATCAGGGTAACCGTTCCCATCAGTGAAGGCCCGACAACCGCGGCGAATTTCCCGAGCATATTGTAGAAGCCAAAGAACTCCGCCGACTTTCCGGCCGGGATGAGACGGGTGTACAGGCTGCGGCTAAGCGCCTGGATGCCGCCCTGGAAAAGCGCCACCATCACCGCAAGCGTATAGAAATGCCAGGTTTCCTGCATGAAATAGCCCAGAAAGGTGATGACTACGTAGCCGCCAATGGCGTACATAATAGCCGTTTTCACGCCGATGCGAGCGGCAAAGCGGTAGTAGAGAAGCGCGGCCGGAAAGGCGATGAATTGCACCAGCAGCAGCGCGGTTATAAGCGCGCTGCTGTCAAAGCCCAGCGACATGCCGTAGTCCACCGCCATGCGCACAATCGTATCCACCCCATCGATGTAGAACCAGTATGCCAGCAGAAAAAGCCCCACCACGTTCAGGTGGCGGATGTCGCGCAGAGTCGCCCAGAGTTGCTTCCAGCCGGATACTATGGCCTCACCCAGCCCGACGGGCGCGTAAATGCCCTTCTCGTGTACGAAGAGGAAGATTGGAATTGAGAACAGCGCCCACCACACCGCCACGGTGATGAAAGAAATCCTGATGGCAGTGGACCCATCGGGAATTCCGAATAGTGCCGGCTGCAGGAACATAACCACGTTCAGGGCAAAGAGCAGCCCGCCGCCGATATAACCCCACGCGAAGCCGAGAGTGGAAACATAATCCACCTTCTCCTTGCGCGCGATTCCGGGCAAAAGCGAATCATAGAAAATGTTGCCGCTAGAAAAACCGACCGCGGCGAGCACGTAGAACAACACCGCCATGCGCCACTGGCCCTGCTGCACCATCCAAAGGCCGCCAGTCATTATGATACCCAGGAATGCGAACAGGGCCAGGAATTTCTTTTTCGCCGTACCCCTATCAGCCACCGCGCCGAGAAACGGCGCCAGCGCCGCCACGATGATAGAGCCGATCGAATTAGCCATGCCCAGATAGAATGTGCTCTCGTTCGGGTTGTTCGGATTCGCCCAGTATTCTTTGAAGAACAGGGGGAAGAAGCCGGCCATCACCGTGGTGGCAAAAGCCGAGTTTGCCCAATCGTACAGCGCCCACGAACGCCAGGCTCGTTTGTCATCGCGTGGGGCCGAGTCAGTCGCTGCATTCACCGCGAATTACCTCCGTTTTCACACATATGGTCTTGTGAAGAATAATGCCTGTAGCACCAGCGCATCCAGTCAGCCGCTGTCCCCCGTTACCTCCAACTCCCAATCACGCATCTTTTCCATGAAAGAGTATGACGTCAGGTCAAGTTGCAGCGGAGTGACCGATACCCAGTTCTCCGCCAGCACTCCAATATCGGTGCCGCTCTCGGCGATGCCGCTGGGCGGGTCGCCTCCAATCCAGTAATAAGGCTCTCCCTGCGGATCTTCGCGCCGCACCAGCTCATCCTGATAAACGCGCATGCCCTGACGGGTGATTTTAAATCCCTTTATTTGCTCAAGCGGCGCGGCGGGCACATTTATGTTCAACACAGTGTAAGTCGGCAGGCCCCGCGCTGCCACCTGCCGGGCCACCTGCAGGCCTAGTTCGGCTGCCGGAGCGTAGCCAATCTCCGCACCGTATTCGGTCGAGACGGCGATGCCGGGAATGCGCCAGATGGCCGCTTCCATCGCGGCGGTCACCGTGCCGGAATAGGTGACATCATGACCGAGATTGTGGTGAGGGTTGATGCCCGAAACCACCATATCAATCGACCGTTCCACCACCCCCAGAAAAGCCAGCGCCACGCAGTCGGAGGGCGCGCCGTCCGTGGTCAGCGCGGGGCTGCCGTCCGCGAGCGCGGTGGCGTGCACGCGCAGCGGCCGGTGCAGCGTTTTCACGTGGCCGGAGACCGACCAGTTCCGCTCCGGCGCCAGCACGGTCACCTCCCCAAGTTCGCGCAGCGCGGCTGCCAGAGCCTGCAGGCCCGGCGCGGCAATGCCATCGTCATTGGTGACCAGAATGTGCATGGCCAGCACTTTACCGCAGCGCGGAGATTACGACAAGCAACGCAGCGCGAAGTCAGCGCACATCGGCAAGGTATTCGCACCAGATGGAATCGGGGTGCCCGGCGCTCACATGCTGACAAGCGCTCTGCACAATGGCGGCCTGCTGCTCGAGATTGAAGTTCTGCAGCTGCCAGCCCTGTCGGCGGCGGCGGCGCAAACCCTCCTCCCCACCAAAATCGTAAACTTGTGCGCCTTCACGCAGGTGCGCCGCCAGTGCAAAGAGCAGATAGCGCCAGCCCATACGCTGGAATTGCCACACATGGGTGAGTTCATGCTGCAACCATGCAATGCTTGCAGCGGGTATCTCCCCCGGCTGTTCCGCCGGATGGAGCAGCCGCACGGGAAAGAAACAATGGAAACCCAGTGCGATGGCGTTATGCTGCTGCGCCGGGCGGGGCCGCATGGCTCTCAGTCGCCGCGCCCAATCGTCCGCCGCATTCGCCCACCGCGCGCCCTCGTGCACGCGCACGCGGCCATATTCAATGCAGCCGGCAAACACAGTGCGCGCGGCGCGCATTTCCCAGCCATGCAACCCGCGGCTAGTCGCCATCCGCGCCGGCGGGCGCGTGGCCGTCGCATTGCAGCACCGGCAGGCGCGGGTATTTTTCATAATGGGGCCGAGTTTTCGCGAGGCCGCACATCACGAAAACGCTGCCGCGGGCACTTTCAACCACCCGTCGGTGCGTGCAACTGGCGCACAACCCCGCCGCGGAAAGAGCCGCTGCGGACGGCGGCGGTGTGGGTGCGGTCATAGCTGCCTGCTGCAATCCGGGGCCATGGCGGCATGATACCATAGCGCTCACGGCGGCCATCTCGCTCGCAACCACACTGTGCTATCATGCCGCCATGCAGGCCGCCACTGCCCGCTGCACCCGCATCGCCAACATCGGAGCAGGCCGCACGCGCGCATGGCTGCAGAGCGCAATTGTGCCGCAAGCCGGGCAATTCGTGCTCGCGCGCTACTGGCCCGGTCTTGACCCCTACCTGAGCAGCGCGGTTTTCCCGGCAGCGTTGACGAGCGATGGCTTTGCGCTTGAGCTTCCGTCCGACGACGCGACGCTGCCGTACCTCGTCCCGGGGGCGGATGTGCGGCTCACCGGCCCGTTCGGGCAGCCGATGCCAATGCGCCATCAACCCGATAGCCGCATTCTATTCATCTGCGCCCGCAACCCGCACCACCTGTTGCCGCTGGCGCAGCAGGCTCTGCAAGCAGGCGCGGACATCACCCTGCTCCTGGAGCGTCCATATCCACTGCAAACGCTGGACGCGCGCATCGAAGCGCGCCACGGCGAGCTGCTCACATTGCTGCGCAACCACCTCGCCTGGGCGGAAAAGGTATTCGTCGATTGCCTGCCTGGAGCGAGGATGCGCGCCACACTGCAGCCGCTGGCCGGCGACAGCTACGCCCTCTTCGCCGAAGCGCTTCCCTGTGGCACGGGTGCCTGTCAGGGTTGCGCGGTGCCGGGCGCAAAGGGCTACCAGTTGGCCTGCGTCAACGGGCCGTTTTTTCGCCTCTCCGCGCTGGCCTGACCGATGACAGACGTGCTCTGCATCGTTGCCCATCCTGACGATGAGACGCGCCTCTGCGGCGGTGTCATCGCCCTCTTGATCTCGCGCGGGGCGCTAGTGCGGCTGCTCTGCCTGACGCGTGGCGAGGGCGGTGAACTGGGCGATCCGCCGCTCGCAGAGCGCGCTAATCTGGGGCAAGTGCGCGAACAGGAACTGCGCTGCGCCGCCCGGGCGCTCGGGATTAATTCCGTGACTTTCATGGATTATGTGGACCCTCCTGTCGACGCGGATGATGAAGTTTCCGCGCCAACACACCACCCCGACGAACTTACCGAACAGCTCGCCGCGCAAATCCGGCTGCACCGGCCCGCAGCGGTACTCGGGCACGGCAGCAACGGTGAGTACGGCCACCCGGCCCACCGGTTGCTGCACCGCTTGACGCGGCGGGCGGTGCAAGCGCTCGAGTCCAATCCGCCGCTGCTCTATTCTTTCTCAGCCCATTTCCCCGGGCACGGTTATCCGCGCCTGGCGAACCGAGACGACCCGGCCCACCTGATTGTGAACGTGGAGCCGGTTCTCGAGCGCGTCATCGCCGCGGCGCAATGCCACCGCACCCAACACGCGCTCTTCGTGCGCCGGCAGACGAAGCGCAGCGGACGGAAAGTGACTGTCGCCGAGATTGTGCGCACCACTCCGCTGGAAGGCGTGCGCCGCCAGCTGCCGGATGCGGAGGGCACGCCCGACGATATCTTCACCCGCCGGTTGCAGCCATGAAGGCCGCGCCCGACACCGAGCCGGCCAGCGCGCTGGACCTTGCGCCGGAGCACAAGAGAGGCTTCCCACTAAAAAGCCCGTTGCTCGCAGCATCGGGCTGCTGGGGCTACGCGAACGAGTACGCCGACCTGATAGAGATGAGTTTGCTGGGCGCGCTGATTACTAATCCGATCAGCCGGCGTCCGCGAAAACCAGCTGGCGGAGCGCACGCGCGAAGCGTAGCCGGCGGCGTTGCGCTGCACACCGGGCTGCCCAACCCCGGCCTCTCCGCGGCATTGCGCCGCTTCGCCCCGATATGGCGGCGCATGCCGTGTGCGGTCATCGTCCATCTGGCGCTGCGCGACGCGGGCGAGGCGCGAAAGTGCGTCGAGCGGCTGGAAGATGTAGAGAACGTGCTGGCGATTGAACTCGGATTCCGCCACGACGAAGACGCGCGCGCAGCAGCCGCCACTGTGACCGCGGCCGCGCAGGGCTTGCTGCCACTGGTGGTGCAGGTGCCGTTTTCGCGCACCGCCGAGTTCAGCGCGCTCGCCGAGCAGGCGGGCGCTCAGGCCGTCTCTGTCAGCGCGCCGCCCCGCGCCGCTCTGACCGCCGCAGAGGGCTGGTTCGAGGGCCGCATGTATGGCGGCGCCCTGTGCGCGCACACCGTGCAGGTGGTGCGCGCGCTGCGCAGCGAAACCGATTTGCCCATCATCGCCGCCGGGGGCGTTCACAGCGCCGAGCAGATTAATGCGCTGCTTTCGGCGGGCGCGAGGGCAGTGCAACTTGACTCCGTGGTATGGATCGACGCGCCAAAAGTGAACGCGATACTGCAATCATGGAAACGCTGAAGCGTTCGGCGAAAGATCTGCTCGGCCTGAAATTGACCCGGGCGCAGCTGCAGGCCTTTGAGAATTACGCGCTTGAGCTGACGGCGTGGAACCAGCACACTAACCTGACCACCATCCTCGATCCACAGGACATCCTGGTGAAGCACTTTCTGGATTCACTTTCCTGCCTGCCGGCCATCAATCGCCGCCACAACCCGAAGCGAGCGCTGCGCGTGGTGGACGTGGGTTCGGGCGCAGGGTTCCCCGGACTGCCGCTGGCAATCATGCGCCCGGACATTCAGTTGACGCTGGTGGACGCCACCGAAAAAAAATGTGCTTTTCTGCGCCACATGGTGGCCGAACTGGGTTTGATCACCGCGCGCGTGCTACATCGCCGCGCCGAGAATCTGGGATGGGACCGCGAGCATCGGGGGCATTATGACTGGGCTATTGCCCGCGCTGTGGCGCGCCTGCCGGTACTGTTGGAATACCTGCTGCCGCTCACGCGCAGCGACGGGCGCTGCCTAGCACAGAAAAGCGAGGGCGCGCGCACGGAGATTCAAGCTGCTGGGCGGGCGCTGGCTGTACTGGGCGGCGAGGTGGAAAACGTGCTGTCAGTCGAACTGCCCGGAATCGCGGAGCCGCGCCACCTGATCGTAATAAAAAAAGTGGCCGCCACGCCGGACGGGTACCCCCGTCGCGCGGGCGTGCCCGTGAAACGACCGCTGCGGTAAACGCCGCAAGGGCGTCAAGTTTGCACCGACGTCTCGGGCTGCACCGTGCCGGCGTTCACTCGCCACACGCGCGCCTGACTCCGAAATTGCGGCGCGACCATGTCAAGGTCAGCTGTGGTCAAAAGCACCTGCTCCGCACCGTTGACGCGCTGCATCAGGCCATGCCGCCGTTCGGGGTCCAATTCCGCCAGCACTTCATCCAGCAGCAGCAGCGGCCATTCACCGCTGCGGTCGCGCATCCACGCCATTTCAGCCAGCTTCAGCGCCAACACTGCCGTACGAGCCTGACCGCGCGAGCCGAATTCGCCCAGATCAATCCCGCTCAGCATGAAGCGAAATTCATCGCGGTGTGGCCCGACGAGCGTCATACCGCGCTGCATTTCCTCTTGGCGCCGCTCGCGCAGGCACGCCAGCATTCCAGCAGCTAGCTCCGTCTCCGCAATGGCCGTGCGACGCAGGCCGGAATCAAGGCCGAGCTCGAGCTGCCCGCCAGGCTGCTCGGCGGGGTCATAAGAGGGACGATATGCCAGCCGCAAGTGCTCACACTCGGCGGTCAGTTCCTGCTGTAATACGCCGGAATATTGCTCGATTTCCTCCAGCGCACGCGCCCGCCGCGTAATGAGGGTGGCGCCCTGCGCGCACAGGATTTCGTCCCAGAATTCAAGCTGGTCCACCGTACCCTGCCGTTCCTGCAGATTCTTCAGCAACGCGTTACGTTGAGAGAGCACCTTGGCGTACTCGCGCACGGAATTTGCATAGGCAGAATCAACCTGAGAAATGGTGGCATCCAGATAGCGTCGCCGGTCCCCCGGCGAGCCCTCCACCAGCACCATATCCTGCGGGAGGAACATTACCACGTTGACCACGCCCGAAAGCTCCCGCACCCGCCGCTTCAGCCCGTCC
>CAJWGI010000063.1 GCA_913031335.1 uncultured Anaerolineales bacterium
ATGTTCTCGAGTTTGGTCCCATCGCCCCCAGCATGGCAGAAGCGGAAGTGACGTCAGTCAGGTTCGCGTACTCGTCGGGGCGAATCTGGCTCCGGATCCAATAGTAATTGCGCGTCTGCGCAACGCCCGAGTCCACAATGAAGAAAGCGTCCTCAGCCAGACGAGTGATGGTCACGTCGCCCTCGATTCCGCCACGCTCATTGAGCAGCTGCGTGTACACGATCTTTCCTTCCGGCACATCGAGCTGGTTGCCACAGACGCGGTTGAGCACTTGCACTGCGTCGCGGCCCTGCAGTAGGAATTTCACGAACGAGGTCTGGTCAAAGAGGCCCACGTTCTCGCGCACCGCACGGTGCTCACAGGCGGAGAACTCGAACCAGTTCTGGCGTCCATAGGAATACTCGTACTCCGGTGTCACCCCCTCCGGCGCGAACCAGTTCGGGCGTTCCCAGCCGGCGGCTTCGCCGAAGCAGGCGCCCTGCGCTTGCATGCGCGCGTGCAGAGGCGACTTGCGCACGCCCCGGCCGGTGCGGTATTGCTTGAACGGCCAGTGCATTTCGTAGAGCAGCCCCAGGCCCTCGGTGACACGCGCACGCAGATAGTTGCGATTGCCCTGAAAGAACATGTTTCGGCGAATGTCCACATCCCAGAGATCCATGGGAGGATGGCCATTGACAATCCAATCAGCCAGCACCTTGCCGGCCCCACCGGAAGAGACAATCCCGATGGAATTGAAACCGGCTGCCACAAAGAACCCTTTCAGTTCCGGGGCCTCGCCCAGATGGTAATTGTCGTCAGGAGTAAAGCTTTCCGGCCCGTTGAAAAAGGTGTGCACCCCGGTCTCTTCCAGAACAGGCACGCGCTGCATCATCTTTTCGAGCACCGGCTCAAGGTGGTCCCAATCTTCCGGCAGCGTGCCGAATTCGAAGTCCTCCGGGATTCCGTCCATCCCCCACGGCTTGGCGTTCGGCTCAAAGAAACCGGCCAGAATTGCGCCGGCCTCAGCCTTGAAATAGGTGTAACTGTCGGGGTCGCGCAGCACCGGCAGATCAGTCGGGGACCCATCAATGGGCACGGTGACGATGTAAAAATGCTCGGCCGCGTGCAGCGGAACGTTGACACCACAGAGCGCGCCCAGCTGCTGCGCCCACATGCCCGCGCAGTTGACCACGGTCTCCGCCTGCACATCTCCTCGGTTGGTGGCCACGCCGGTCACGCGCTCATTCTTGCGGTGAATGCCAGTCACCGCGACCTGCTCAACGACGGTAGCGCCGCCCATTTGCGCGCCCTTCGCCAGCGCCAGCGTGGTGTCGGTCGGGTCGGTTTGCCCATCGTGCGGCAGATAAACCGCGCCGACCAGATCGCGCGCGTTCATCATCGGCCACATGCGCGCAGCCTCGGCAGCGGAGATGATTTCCACTTCTACCCCGAAGCACTTCGCCATGGACGCACCGCGCTTCAGCTCCTCGAAGCGTTCCGCGTTGTTCGCGACAGCGAGCGAGCCACACTGCTTGAATCCGGTGGCACGGCCGGTCTCATTTTCCAGATTGCTGAATAGTTCCGCGCTGTATTGCGCCAAGCGGGTAAGATTCTGGGTGGCGCGCAGCTGCCCTACCAGGCCGGCAGCGTGCCAGGTGGTGCCGCAGGTAAGTTTTTTTCGCTCCAGCAGCAGCACATCGCTGACCCCCAATTTGGTGAGATGATAGGCCACGCTGCAACCGACGATACCGCCGCCGATAACCACCACCTGCGCCTGTGCGGGTAGCTGCTCTTCCTTTGCCATCATCACAATATCAGCCCAGAGCGTTAGAGCAATCTTTCGACCGGCACGTGATCATACCCGAGCGAGCGCGCCACAGCCGCATGGGTGACGTGTCCACCGAGCGTATTAAGGCCTTGCGCAAGCGCGCTGTCCGCTTTGCAGGCCGCCCGAAAACCCTCATCGGCGAGGCGCAGGGCGTACGGAAGGGTGACATTTGTGAGCGCCAGCGTGGAAGTGCGCGGGACGGCCCCCGGCATGTTGCCCACCGAGTAGTGCACCACACCGTAGCGTACATAGGTCGGATCGCCGTGATAAGTGACGTGGTCAATCGTTTCCACGCAACCGCCCTGATCGATGGCCACATCCACTATCACCGCGCCGGGTTTCATCGACTTCACCATCTCCTCGGTCACCAGCGTCGGCGCCCGTGCTCCGGCGAGCAGCACCGCCCCGATGAGCAAGTCTGCGGCCTCCACCGCCCGAGCGATATTAAATTGGTTGGACATCACCGTTTCCAGGCGCCCATTGAAGACATCGTCGAGTTGGCGCAAGCGCCGCGCCTTAATATCCAGTATCAGAACCCGCGCGCCGAGACCAACCGCCATCTTGGCCGAATTTAACCCGACCACGCCGCCACCGACAATCACCGCCACCCCGGGTTTCACGCCCGGCACGCTGCCCAGCAGCACGCCCCGCCCGCCATTTGTCTTTTCAAGAAAATGCACACCAACCTGCACCGCCATGCGCCCGGCTACCTCGCTCATGGGCGTCAACAACGGCAACTCGCCGTTATCCAGCTGCACGGTCTCGTATGCGATGGCAGTGACTTTGCTTTCGAGCAGCGCCCGGGTGAGCTCTCTCTCAGCGGCAAGGTGCAGGTAAGTGAACAGCACCAGATCGGGGCGGAAAAAGGGGTATTCTTCTGGCAACGGTTCTTTCACCTTGCAAACCATGTCTGCAGCCCAGGTCTCCTCCGCCACATCCACGACGCGAGCGCCAGACTGACAGTAGTCCTCATCATCAAAGCCGCTGCCTGCGCCAGCACTGGTCTCCACCAGCACCTCATGACCACGAGAATGTATCTCAGCCGCACCTCCCGGAGTCAGGCCAACACGGTTTTCCATTTCCTTTGTCTCCCGCGGCACTCCGACAATCATGGTCTTCTCCTATTATCATCCACCGGGCGGGTCGCAGCCACATGATACCATCGCTGTCAGACGGGGCAACGACACCGGTGGATGTTTCTGCTGGCAATATAGAACGTCCACCCGCGCGGTTTTCAGCGCGGACACTATTCTGTCAATCTCGGCCTCGCTGGCGATCAGTGGCGGCGCGGTTAATACCACATTCGTCCCGTTTTGCTGCGACCCGTTGCTGAGCAGGAAAGCCACAATCGGTCAAGCAATCAGGTTGCAGCAGCGGCTGCAGCCGTTGCGGAAAGTCGGTGAAGATGCCGCTGACGCCGGCATCCACCAGGCGGCTCATTTCTGCTGCGTCATTCACCACCCACGGCATCACAGTGTGGCCATGCGCCTGCAACGCACGGATCTGCTGCACGGTTACCATGGAATAGCGCGGAAAGTACCCTGTCAAAGACAGAACATCTGGCGGCCCCTGAAGGGGCATGTCCTTGGGGTGACCAGCCAGCGCCGCCACGGCGATAGCGTCGTTACGGGCGACAACCTGACGGAGTACAGCGTAGTTGAAGGAACTCAGCAACACATGTCGCTCCACCTGCAGCTTTTCAATCAGCGCCACCACCGCCGCTGCCACCGGGAAATCCTGCAGGGGCGCAGGCAGCGCCTTTATTTCGACGTTGACGCGCCAATTGTACTCACGCGTGTATTCGAGTGCCCTCCGCAGTGACAGCAGCACCTCGCCCCTGTAGCGAGCAGCCTGCCCTACCGTCACCGCCCCGGCGGCGATCTGTCCGAAAGGATCCGTCTCCACATACCAGCTGCCGTAATCCAGTTTTTCCAACTCGGCTAGTGTAAAGTTAGCGTAGATCCACGGCGCACGGTCGGGGAAAATCTGCTGCGCGTTGCTAGTACGAGCCAGCGAAAAATCGTGAAAGACGAACAGTGTGCCATCAGCGCTCACGGCCACGTCCAATTCCCACATGTGCGCCCCCAATTCCAACGCCTGCCGCGCGGCCGAGAGAGTGTTTTCTGGCGCGAGGCTGCGCGCGCCGCGATGAGCAATGTTCAGGGTCACGCCGGTTTCCCATGCCGCTGCAGCCGCGACAATCATCTCCTCGAGAAAGACCGCCTTATCACTGAGCCGATGTAACATATCATCGCACCAAGGTTAACACAACTTGCACAACTTGACTGCGCCAACTTTGTTGAGCGCATATAATCTGTGCGCGCGCCGGGATACTGTTTCGCAAACCGGCCGTGCGTTAGCGTTTACTTGCGACACTACACATCATAGGAGGCACGCTGTGCATCAGTCTGGGTGGATGAGATGACTGCCAGACAACCCGAGGTGCTCATCGTCGGTGGCGGGGTGATTGGAGCATGCAGTGCGTATTTTCTCGCAAAGGCGGGCCGCAGCGTGACGCTGCTGGAGAAAGGAGAAATCTGCTCCGGAAGTTCGCACGGCAACGCCGGCCTGACCGCGTACAGCCACGTGACCCCGTTGGCTGCGCCGGGCGTACTCGCGCAGAGTCTGCGCTGGCTGCTGCGCCCGTACAGTCCTTTCCACATCAAGCCCCGGCTCGACCCCGAGCTGCTGCGCTGGTTATGGCATTTCCGCGCCGCTTGCAGCGAGAATCGGATGCGGAGCACTATCCCGGTGTTGCTTGCGCTAGGTCAGGCTAGCCGGCGGTTGCATGTGCAGCTCCACGCGACCGAGAATCTGCACTGCGATTACCAGTACAGCGGGCGTCTATACGTTTTCAACAGTCGTACTCACTTCGAGGCCGGGCTGCACGAGGCCGAGTTGCTACGCGGCTACGGCGTGGAAACCCGTGTGCTTGCGGGAGCTGAACTGCAGCGCACGGAACCGCATTTGCTCCCTTCCGTCATCGGCGGTATCTACTACCCGGACTATGGCAGCCTGATCCCTGACCGCTTTGTGCACGCGTTGGCGCAGGCGGCGCGCCGCCTCGGGGTGGCCATCGAGAGCAGCACCGAGGTGCGCGGTTTCGAAATATCCGGCAGGCGCATCACCGCCGTGCGCACCGAGCGCGGCGACCACCGGGCGGAAGAGGTGGTGCTCGCGGCGGGTGCATTCACGCCGCTGCTGGCGCGCCCGCTCGGACTGCGCCTGCCCATCCAGCCGGCGAAAGGTTATAGCCTGACCATGAAAAAGACCGCTGCCTGCCCACAGCTGCCTCTTTCCTTGGAGGAGCGCAAACTGGCTGCCACGCCGATGGGAGACCGGTTGCGTCTGTGCAGCGCGCTCGAACTGGTCGGTTACGACAGCGCCATCAACCCGCGCCGGGTCGCCGCCATTTACGCAGGCGCGCGCGATTACCTTGCGAAAATCGATGAAAGCTCGCCGGCGGAACCCTGGTGCGGCTTCCGCCCGCTCACACCCGACAGTCTACCCATCATCGGGCGCAGCCCGCAGCACGACAACCTTACTATCGCGGCCGGTCACGGCACTCTCGGCATCACCCAAGGTCCAGTCACCGGCCAGCTGGTTACCCAGCTCCTGGCGGCTGAGCAGCCGGATATCGACCTGCACCCACTGCGCGTCAGCCGCTTTCCACAGCCGCGCTGAACGCGGGTTTTTTGCACCGTGCTGCAGTTCGATCGCAGCATCGCCTCATTGAATATATGGCAACATTGTGACATGTACATGCCAACGATGGGAACAACGCAGTGATGAAACCGCGGGTTTTTGATTCGCAGGGCGGCGCACCACTTCTGTTCAGACCGTGATGAGAGGACATAGATTATATGGCTTCGACAAGCAATTCCATGGTGGATGAGTTAGATCTCAGTATTCTCGCGCACCTGCGCGATCACGGACGCAAGTCGTTCACGGCCAACGCCGGGCTGCTGGACGTATCCGTCGGCACAGCGCGCAACCGCATCGAGCGCATGCTCAGCCACGATACGCTGAACATTGTGGAGCGAGTAGCCGGTGAATTCGACCTGTCGGTGGATGTGATGTGCCGCGAGAACAGTCATCTCACCGAACTGGTGACCGAGCGGTTGCAGCGCATCTCCGGAGTGCGGCGCACCAGCACAATGGTGATTCTGCACGAGTGCAAATACGGGCAGGCAGATTTAATCTGCTGCGCGCAACCATGAAGCGCAAAGCGGACGGCGGTGACGACCAGCCCGCGGACGCGCCGCAACTGCGCTACCGATAGCGCGGAAACAATCCTCTAGTTCCTTCTTGGTTAATGATTTGCCCGTGCGCAGAGGCCGCTATCCGGCTGCCAGCCGCGCCGAGTGGTAAGCGCAGTATTCACATCCGTTCGAGCGGGGCGGCGGCGCGCTTTCCGATTGCAGGCAATGGTGCGCGGCCAGAATGGTCTCTTCAATCCACGCATCGCTGCCCTCGTACGGCAGCACGCTCACCTCGAACTGCAGTTGCTCGGCAAATTCCTCGCGGCGGCGGTCGCCGTTGCAATAGATGAAGTAGCCCGTGTCGGAAACTGTGAATCCGTTGCGGCGCAGCAGCCACTGGTAGATTTCAAGCTGACGCTTGTAGCCGCGCTGCCACTCCGCATCCAGCGAAACCGCACTATTCTTGCTGGTGGCTTTGTAATCCACCACAATTAACTCGCCGTTCGCAGCCTGCCAGACGTCATCCACAGCGCCATGGATGAGAAGATTGGTGGGTTCATGCAGATGCTGCACTCCCTTGAAATTATTGCGCCAATCGTCCAGCTCGGGGTGCTGAAAAGGCACCGCGTCAATACCGTGAGCCCGCATGTAATGAGGATGTGGTTTTCTCTGTTTACGGTGGACATCGAACTCCGTCTTCAACAGTGCATCCACAGCAGAATTGAGGTTGAAGGGGAAGCCGGGTGGTCGGTCCACTCCCAGCCTGCGGTCAAGGTAAAAACAGCACGGGCACTCGATGAAGCGGTCCAGCCGCGTGCGGCTAAGTTTGAAAGGCTTTTCGCTCTCCGGGTCGTATAGGTTTCGCTGGCGCGGCGGGCGATAGGGCATAAGAGGCTATTCTAACACGCCGCGTGGTTGTACTCCGATATGCAGAAATAGCATCCCACGACCAGTCAATTCGAGGCGGACGGCAGCAGCGGGGGCACCGGGCAGCCGAGTGAATCCGCCACCGCCCGCAGCAACTCAGCCTCGGCCACAGTAACTTGCCTGTCGGCGAGCACGCAAGCAATGCAGGCCGCCACTACGCCGCGCTTCAAATTGGGCACGACCGCCGCTAGCTCATCCAGCGCGCCGTCAATCGCTACGAGCGATGGCTCAGTCATCTTCGCTGCGGGCTCACTTTCCGGGAAAAGCTCGCGCATGCCGGCCTCAAAGGCATGACCGGCCTTCTCCGGGTCTGAATGACCAACGTGCGCCAGGCTGGAAAGCAGGTCGACGCACGCCGGTCGCAGCACCGCGAGCGATCGCATCGACTTC
>CAJWGI010000064.1 GCA_913031335.1 uncultured Anaerolineales bacterium
TTGGAGGTCATAGGAATTCGAGTGCATGATCAGGGGTTTGCTTTCAGGATGTCGGAACCCCCTTGATGAGACAGCAGCCGGATTTGTGAAACTGGAGGCCAACGCCGTGCTGGTTGCTGGAATTCACAATGATGAGCCGTGTTAGTTTTCTGGTGTGATCTCGATGGGGAAGTGAGACCATCGCGCTGAAACTTACAGTCAATTATATGCCGTAATCCGACCGGCGCATCCGCAGGCGAACAGCCGAGCCAGGCGCGCCTTATGTAATCAGCAACTGGCGGAAATGACCGTGCCCGCCCCGTGGCGCTTGTGGCGGCGCGCGCCAGTCATTTTCCGCGCGAGTCATGCGTGCATCACGTTACATCCGGGGGAAAAAAAACAGACCCTCTGCGGAGCTTTTCCACAGAGGGTTTCTGCGCCCTCGGCAGGACTCGAACCTGCGACCCCCTAGTCCGCAACCAGGTGCTCTATCCGCTGAGCTACGAGGGCAAGGTTGCCAGTTGCATGGCAGGCGTTGATGAGGACTGGCGGGGAGGGAGGGATTCGAACCCTCGGTCGAGTTTTACCCCGACAACCACTTAGCAGGCGGCCCCGATCGTCCACTCCGGCACCTCCCCGGGTGACCATTCTGGCGGAGGGAGAGGGATTCGAACCCCCGGTGAGGTTTCCCCCACAGTTGTTTTCAAGACAACCGCCTTAGTCCACTCGGCCATCCCTCCACGATTTGTGACGGTGGAGAGTCTCTCTCGGGCGGGGGCATTCTACCATGCGGATTATGCGTCAGTCAACGCTTTCTCGGCGGCAGGCAGGCTGCCGGCGCAGGAGGCCACCACTACCGCCGCGGCGTGGTCGTGAGTGTGGCTCAGGCTGAGGGACCATTCCTCCAGACCCATCTCGGCAGCCAATGCCTGTGCCGGGCCGTACAGCCGCAGCAACGGCCGCCGCTGCTGGTCGCGGGTGATTTCGATGTCGCGCCAGCCGACTTTCCCGATGCCGCAACCGAGCGCTTTGGAGACGGCCTCTTTGGCGGCCAGGCGCGCTGCTAGCGAGGGCGTGCGCCCGTTGGCCTCCACCAGTTCGCTCTCGGTGTAGACGCGCTCCAGAAAACGCTCGCCGTGGCTTAATATCGCCTCGTCGATGCGACAGACTTCGATGATGTCAATGCCGGTGCGCAACATATTATTCCGGTCCAGCCACCGCGAGGACGTGTTTCTTGCTATCGAGCAAACGAGCCGCTGCGCCGCGAATATCGGCGCGCGTGAGGGAGTTAATCTGATCCGGTAAGCGCTGCAGGTAATCCAGCTCGAGGCTGTGCAGCTCGATGGCTGCCAGCGTCCCGGCCACGCCCTCGTTGGTCTCCAGCTGCAACGGCAGCTGACCCAGGATAAAGGACTTGCTGTCGGCCAGTTCGGTCGGGGTGACGAGGCGGGTGGCGAGACGGTCGATTTCAGCAAGCATGGTGGCAATCGCCGCATCCACCTTCGCTGGATTGACGCCGGCTATCAGCCTCCAGGTTCCGGGGCCGAAGCTGCCGTCGGCGCGGCTGAATGAATAGTAAGCCATCCCGCGTTTTTTGCGCACGTTTTGCCCCAACCGTCCGTACATGCCGAACACGCCCAGGATGCTGTTTGCCACGCGCACTGCCTGGAAATCAGGGTCGCTGCGGCGCGGGCCAAAAAAACCGAGCACGATGTCAGTTTGCGTCTTGCCCGGGATTTGCACGCGCCGGTTTTCACTACCGTTCAGGGCGCGCCCTGTGGGCGCGGGTGCGCGGGCGGGCTGGCGGGCGTTGCTCCAATCGCCGAAGTGTTTCTCAACCAGCTTGACTGCGGCCTGCGTGGATACACTACCGACGATCACCACAATCATTTCCGCCGGCCCGTAGTGCTTCCGCTGGTATTGTTTCAACTCGGTGCGGGTGATTGCCGCGACCGTGTCCGGGTAACCATCGTTGGAGTATCCGTAGGGGTGGTCGCCTCCGAACAGCGCTTCGTAGAAAGTCAGCGCCGCCATGGCGCGCGTGTTGTGCGCGCGCATGGCCAGCCCGGTGAGCGTTTCTCCGCGCAGGCGTTCTATATGGTCTGCGGGGAAAGTGGGATTGCGCACAATATCGGCGGCGGTCGCGAGCAGCATGTCAAGGTCTTCCGCCAGTGCCTTGCCACCGAAACCGCCGGTGTGTACCCCGCAGCTGCTGCCCAGGCTGGCGCCCACCGACTCGATGCGTTCGTGAATCTGGTCGAAGCTGGCATCGCGCGTGCCGCGCATGAGCATGGCGGCGGTGAAGTTCGCCAGGCCCGCGTGCGAGCGACCCTCGTATATCGATCCGGCGTGAATGCTGGCATCCACAACCACTGCGGGGCTGTTCGGATTCTCGCGCGCCAGCACGGTGATGCCATTCGGCAAGGTGTGGCGCGTGATGTCGTGTGGGCCGGGCAGGGAATGCATGGCAGTCGGCTAAAGTGCGTTCAACCGTCGTTGGGAATGTAGTGGCCCACGGTGCGGTTCGCGGCCGTGAGAACAAGTTGTGCTACGCGCTGCACATCCGCGGCCGTGACCGCATCCAACCGGTCGAGGTAGGTTGTGAACCAGGTGTATTCATCTAGGATTTCTGCAAAGCCATACCAGAATCCCAGGTTGGAGACGCTCTCGGCGCTGTAGGCGAACATGGCGCGCGCCTGTTTTTTCGCCTTTGCCAGTTCCTCCTCTGCGGGCGGAGTGGCCATGGCGCGGTCCATTTCTTCATCAAGCGCGGCCTCTACCTTCTGCAGTGCGCTGTCTGCGCGCACCGCGCAAGTGATGCTGTAGAGATATGGGTCCACCGTGGCGGCAAGGTTGCCACTGAACCCGGCGGCAAGCTCGGTGAGCACCAGCGCGCGGTACAGGCGACTGGTCTTGTTGCTGATGCCGCCGCCGAAAAGATTGAAGGAACTTGCGCCCGCCAGAATGCTGTCGAGCACAATCATGGGGAAGAAGTCCGGGTCGGTGGCGGCGGGAGCGTGGTAGGCCGCCTGCAGGTATGCGGTCTGGCCTTCCCCTTCCAGATGCACCCGGCGTTCACCGCGCTGGTTGGGTTCCGGGCGCACGAAGAGCCCCGGATCATCGCGCTTTGGGACTGCGCCGAAAAGCGCGCGAATGCGCTTCAGCATCGGCGTGGTTTTAAAATCCCCGACGGCCACCACTATGGCGTTGTTGGGGACGTAGTGAGCGCGATAGTGGGCGTAGAGGTCTGCGCGGGTCATGGTTTCAATGTCGACCTGATCTCCGAGCACCTCGTGGTGGTAGGGGTGCACTCGGAAAGCGGCTGCCTGCACCTCCTCCGAAAGCAAGAAAGTGGGCTGGTTTTCGCTGCCCTGTCGCTCGGAAATGATGACCGTGCGTTCGGATTGAACGTCTTTTTTCGTGTAACGACTGTTGACCATGCGGTCGGCTTCCAGTTGTAGGGCGAGGTCGATCTGTTCGGCCGGCATGGTCTCGAAATACGCCGTCCAATCTATCCAGGTCATGGCGTTCCACATGCCCCCCACGCGCGAAACGGCACGCTCCACGCTGTCGGCGGGGAAGGCGGCGGTGCCCTTGAACTGCATGTGCTCCACCCAGTGGGAACTGCCGGTGCGGCCGGTGCGCTCGTGGCGTGAGCCCACCCGATACCAGACCCAGAAACTGGCAACTGGGGCGGTGTGCACCGATTTCAACACCACCGTCAACCCGTTTCGCAGGCGGGTCTTGATGACAGTGTTGCGCGGCATTATCTGGCTGTCTCGGCGCTTGCGTCGTAGCCGCGACCGATGCCGCGATGCACAAAGCCGCGCGCTTGAAGCTCGCGCGTGGAATAAATGTTACGGCCATCTATGACCACGTTCCCGCGCATGGCAGCGAGCACGCGCTCAAGATCCAGCTGCTTAAACTCGTTCCATTCCGTCACCACTACCAGTGCGTCGCAACCGGCCGCGAGCACATAGGGGTCATCCGCATAATGAATTTCTGGCATCAGTCTCTGGGCGTTAGGGATGGCCACTGGGTCGTAGGCGCGCACCTCTGCGCCGGATTGCATCAGGGTGGCGGCGATGTCGATGGAGGGCGCATCGCGCATGTCATCGGTGTTTGGCTTGAAGGCAAGCCCAAGCAATCCGATCACTTTCCCGTTCAAATCCTCGCCCAGAGTTTCCCGCAATCTGGCCAACACTTTTAGGCGAGCATCAGCGTTAATGTCCATCACGCTGCGCAGCAGCTGCGGGTGTTTCCCCTGCACGGAGGCCATGTGCGCGAGGGCTTTGACGTCCTTGGGGAAGCAGCTGCCGCCGTACCCGATGCCGGCGTCGAGGAATGCGGGGCCGATGCGCGGGTCATAGCCCATGCCGACGGCCACTTCTTTGATGTCTGCACCGAGGTCTTCGCAGATGTTGGCGATTTCGTTGATGAAGGAAATCCGCGTGGCTAGGAACGCGTTGGACGCGTATTTTATCATCTCGGCGGTGCGCAAATCGGTGACCATTATAGGGGCGCGCAGCGGCAAGTGCAACTGGGCGACGCGGTCGGCGGCGTCGGCCTCCAGCGACCCGAGCACGGTACGGTGCGGGTTCATGAAATCCTGCAGCGCGCTGCCCTCCCGCAAGAATTCCGGGCAAGAGACCACGGAGAAGTCGATGGCTTCCGGTTGATTCTCGCGCACAATATTCGCTACCCAGTCTCCGGTTCCGACCGGCACGGTGGATTTGTTGACAATCACCAGCGGCGCTTTCATGGCCTTGGCGATTGAAGTGGCGGCCTGACGCACGTATTGCAGATCGGCTTCGCCGTCGACGCCTTCCGGAGTGCCGACGGCGATGAACGCGAAATCGGCCCTTTCAAGCGCATCTTCGTAATCGGTGCTGAAGCGCAATCGTCCGGCCTGCACGTGTCGTTCCACCATCTCGGCGAGGCCCGGCTCGTAGATGGGCAGCACGCCCTGTTTAAGGTTGTGGATGCGTTCAGCGTCGATATCCAGGCAGCACACTTTGTTGCCCAGATCTGCGAAACAGGCGCCTGTGACCAGACCTACATAACCAGCACCGATTACAGCGATGTTTTCCATAGCGAGTTCACCTTCTTATCTCAGGCGCGTCCGCGTTCCGCCCGCATGAGTGGCCTGGAATGATACCATAGCCGCTGCTGCCGAAACCGCAGCGCCTATGCATTATAATCGGTGCGCGCGGCCGGCAGACCGAGCGGAGGTGTGTGCTCGCTCTCCGTGCCGCAGCCAGCAAGTGAACCGTGTTTGAGTTTGTATTTCTGGGAACTTCGGCGTCGGCGCCTTCAGTGCACCGCGGTCTTTCGGCGCACATGGTCATGCACCGGGAGCACCGTTTCCTGATTGATTGCGGCGAGGGGACCCAGCGGCAGATATTGCGCAGCGGGCTGGGTTTTAAGCGGCTGCAAAAAATCCTGATTACCCACGGGCATCTTGACCACATTCTGGGGTTGGGTGGGTTGCTCTCCACGCTCACCCGCTGGGAAGCGATTGAGCATGTGGAAATATGGGCCGGGCGGGCACCGCTGCGGCGCATCCGCGAACTGCTTTTCGGTGTGGTTTTCCGGGGCGAACGCGCGCAGTTGCGCATTGAGCTAAAGGAACTCGCGGCCGGACTGGTGGCGGAAAGCAATTCGTTTGAGCTGCACGCGTTCCCAGTGACGCATCGCGGTGGGCACTGTTTCGGTTTTAGCTTTCAGGAAAAGCCGCGCCGTCCTTTTATGGAGGAAAAGGCTGCGGCGCTGGGTATCCCGCAAGGCCCGGAACGGCGCGAACTGGTGCAGGGTCGCGCGGTCACTTTGCTGGGCGGGGCCGTGGTGCTACCCGATGAAGTGCTGGGCCCGGCCGAGCCCGGCACGAAACTGGTGCATGTTGGCGATGCCGGGCGCACGGATGACCTGCTGGAACACTGTCAGGGCGCGGATGCGCTCATTATCGAAGCAACTTACCTGCAGCGCGAGGCTGAGCTGGCGCGGCGCTTTGGCCACCTTACGGCGATGCAGGCTGCCGAGCTGGCTCGCGCCGCCGACGTGCGCCGATTGTATCTGACGCACCTCTCCCGCCGCTACCGCGAACGTGATGTACTCGCCGAAGCGCGCGCCGTTTTCGCGGATACAGTCGTTGCGCGAGACCTGGATCAGTTTCAGGTGAAAGGAGAAAAATGAGGCGCGGAACGCGCTTCACTGGTGGCAATTACCGGCTGTCCAGATACTGGATGTTGAAACTCTTGGCGACGGTCCCTCGGGCGCTGCCAACCTCCACGCGCACGCGGTAGTTTGCCATCGGCATCCCTTCCCCAACCATGCTGACGGGAAAGGCCACGCTGGTGCGGCCATCCGGCCCGGTTTCAGCGAGAAGCAGCCGGGTGGCGCCCTGCGAGGTGTCCAGTTCGAGGCTGGCGGTCGCTCCGGCAATTGGGTGGCTCTGGAGGTCCATCACCAGTACATTGATTTCTTGCTTGTCATGTGGCAGCGCGAATGGCAGCGTCGCCCAGGCGTGGACGGCAAAACCCGCATCGGCAGATTTTGGGGCCGCGGCGGGCTGCATAGCTAGGGTTGAGAATATTTCCTGCGAATAAGCCAGCCCCAATTTTTTCGGGGCCACGCCGGGAATCTCGCGGTCACCTGAATCTCGCCGCCACACGAGGGCGAGGTTCTCAAAATACTGTGTCAGCGCGCCGTTTTCCACAAAGGCTTCGGTGATTGGCGCGCCAAAGATGCTCTCACCGCCGTGCAAATCGTAATAGGTTTTGAAAGCGACGAGCACATTGTGCCCGGTGGATGGAAAGTAGGCTGCGCCAGGCACATCCGAAGGCGGCTGCGCGGCGTCGGCGTGACCATACCCCAGAATCCCCAACGGGCGCAGGCGTGCGCCTTCCGGGGCATGCGCGTCCGCCACGATCACCACGTTGGTGAAAACCTGTTCGATCAAGCCATCTGCCGCCGCGCCGGGCTGACTGAGCGGTTCCCCAAACACCACCCGCCCGCCGTGCGCCTGCACGAAGGCAGCAATGGCCGCGCTCGCGGGCGAGCTTTCTGCTGCGGCGTCACTGTTCGCCGTGAGGTCGCTCTCAGTTTTGTCGGTCAGATTGGCGTAGATGAATTTTCCGACCGGCTCCAAATGCACTGACTGGTCAGCCGGCAGC
>CAJWGI010000065.1 GCA_913031335.1 uncultured Anaerolineales bacterium
TGCAACTGATGTTCCCTCTCTCGAAGCGACGCCAGTGCAGCCGCCGTCGCCGCGACATTGACATTGTATGGTTGCTTCGTCTTCCAAAGCTCCGGCATCATTTGCGTGGGGAATGCGCCGTAACCGACACGCAGCCCGGCCAGCCCGGCCCATTTGCTGAATGTGTGCAACACAATAAGATTGGGGTGTTGCAGCACCAGTTCAAGGCGCGAGTGCTCGCGCCCGGCGAATTCGATGTAGGCTTCATCCAGCACCACCATCAGCGGCAGTTCCAGCAAACGGAGCAAACCCTCGTCCGGCAGCAGGCTGCCATCCGGGTTGTTGGGCGAGGCGAGGAAGAGGAGCTTGGGTGCGTGCTGGGAAGCCGCTGCTTCAATTGCAGCCACATCCAGCGAGAAATCCGCCCTGCGCCACACCGAAATCGTCTCAGCCGCGTTGATGGAGGCATCGAAAGTGTACATCCCAAAGGTGGGCGGGCAATCGATGATCTTGTCACCAGGATCGAGAAACAGACGCATTATCAGGTCAATCAGTTCGTCTGCGCCCGCGCCCGCGAAGATGGTCTCGGACGGCATACCGGTATAATCGGCGAGCGCCGCGCGCAACTCGCGGTTCTCCGGGTCGGGATAAATGTGCGGGAAGGGCAAATCGGCAAGGGCAGCGCGCACACCTGGGGCCGGCCCGTATGGATTCTCGTTGGCGTCCAGCTTGATGATCTCATCCGGCCGGCGCCCGAGCCGCTCCGAGAGCACCTCGAATGGAAGTATGGGCGTATACGACTCCAGAGCGGCTATGTGGCTTCGCACAGCGGATTGACCGTGAGATTTCAGTTTCCTCATTTCACAACCCCATCCCTTCAATCCGTTGTGTCGCCGCCGCTGCGTGCCCGTCAAGCTGCTCGGCGCTCGCCAGCAGCGCTGCGGCCGGGCTCATTTGGGCGATTGTCTCATCATCCAGCTGCACCACGCTCATGATGCGCACGAAATCAAGTACATTCAGTGGCGAGGCAAATCGGGCTGTGCCGCCAGTCGGCAGAATGTGGTTCGGCCCGGCCACATAATCCCCCAGCACTTCGAAGGAACTCTCGCCCACGAAAAGGCATCCGGCGTTGCGAACCTGCTCGGCCCAGCGTTCCGGCTGCGCCACCGCCAGACAGAGATGCTCCGGGGCAAACCGGTCGGCGAGATCTACCGCGGTTTCCAGATCAGGGGTGAGCACAATGCCGCCCCGGCTCGGGAGCGAGCGCGTGAGGATTTCGATGCGACTCAAGTTCTCCATCTGCCGCCCGACAGCCGCCTGCACTGCCTGCGCCAGCGTCGGCGAGGGGGTGAGCAAAATAGCGGTAGCGAGCACATCGTGCTCGGCCTGCGCCAGAAGGTCGGCGGCCACCCAGTCCGAGTTCGCGGAATCGTCGGCCACGATGACAGTCTCCGTCGGCCCGGCGAGTCCATCGATGCCAACCTCACCGAAGACCTGTTTTTTTGCGAGGGTGACAAACAGATTGCCCGGCCCAACGATTTTGTTCACGCGCGGAACCGTGTCAGTGCCATATGCCATGGCGGCCACCGCCTGCGCACCACCCAATTGGAAAATCTTCTCAATACCCAGCATGTGCGCAGCGGCGCGGAGCACGGCGGGAAGCGGTGCGCCTTCTCGCCCGGGTGGGGTACAGACCACAATCTCGTTCACGCCCGCCACCTGCGCCGGAATCGCGCCCATCAGCAGCGAGGAGGGCAGCGGCGCAGTGCCGCCCGGCACGTAAACTCCAACACGCCGCAGCGGTATCATGCGCTGTTTTATCACGCCGCCCAACTCGGACGTTTCCCAGCTGCGCACCGGCTGAAGTGCGTGGAAGGCGCGGATGCGCTCCGCCGCGAGTTGCAACGCCTCGGCGAGATCGGCCGGAATCTCCGTGGCGGCCGCAGCCAATTCGCTATCCGGCAGCGCCAGTGGGTCAGGCGCACTGTCATCGATGCGCTGCGACCATTCGTGCAAGGCCAAGTCACCACGTGCGCGCACATCCGCCAGCACCCGCGCGACCGCCGCCGGCGGTGAGAGCGGCTTGCCGAAAATACGCTCCACCGCCCCCAGAAGATCGGCGGGGTAATCCGGTTCGTCCGCAGGGCGTGAGAGCACGGTCTTTTTCGCCAGTTGCAGGTCAGCGATGATGCGAATCATTTTTCGCGAATGTCCAATGCGACCAGCAGCGCGGCATAGCGTTCCGGCTCCTCTTCGAAAATATAACTCACCGGCGAGACTACCACCCCGCTTCCGCCGATAGCGCGCAGCTCGTTCACTGCCTGCCCTAATCGCTCCTTCGGAACCACCACCTCCACCGCGCACATATCCGCCTGCCCTTCGCGCGTCACCACACGCGAGACCGTAGGGCCTTGCAGCCCGCCAAGTTCGGTCTCCGCGAACATGCGCTCGGCCACCGCCTGCGCGGATGGCTCGCGCATGTTGGCCACGACGATGTAATACCTCTGCGCGCGTAGATGCGCCTCTGCAAATTCCAGCAGCTCGCGCGCCACCGTGAGCGCCTCAGGGCGCTCACGCAGGCTGGCGCGATTGCCAATCAAAACCGCCTGCGACTGCAGAATGCAGCCATCTGAAAGAGTGTGCAACCGGTTGTCTCGCAGAGTCTGGCCGGAGGAGACCAGATCGGCGATGATATCAGCGTAACCGACCGCGGGCGCTACCTCCAGCGTGCCCTCCGCGCTGATCAACTCACAGCCGGGTAGCCCGTTTGCAGCAAGGTAATCTCCGGTGAGCTCAGGAAACTTTGTAGCCACACGCAACGGGCCGGGCAGCTCCTCCAGGCGGGCAGCCAGCGCTTGCAACGAGCGCACGTCGGCCCAACCCTCTGGCACTGCCAACTCCAGAGTGCAGCGCCCAAAACCAAGCTCATCGTGCAGCACCACCACATCGCCGCGCGTGGCGCGTTGCTCTTCCACAATATCTAGCCCGGTGATGCCAAAATCAATGCTGCCGCTGCGCACCCCGACGACAATATCGCCCGGGCGCTGAAAAATGACTTTCACACCCGGCAACACCGGGATTATGGCCTGATACTGGCGCGGATTCGGCTTTCGCACCTGCAGGCCGCAGCTCGCGAGGAAATCCAGCGCGCCGCTCTCCAATCTTCCTTTACTGGGCAATCCCAGCCTTATGTCGTTTCGCTTCATACGCTCTCCAAAAAAAAACACCCGCCCCGGACATGGGGCGGGTGTAGATGAAAAAAGGGAATCGTATACTAGCCCGCCGCGTCCGGTTAGGTGGGTACGCTCCGATGGTGATGATGACTGGCGTTGGCGTTCACGTTGGCCATATTATCACACAGATGCGAATCAGTCAAATTATACCTCCACCGGCACAACCTCGGCAGAAACGCTCCCGTTGGCGATGCGTAGCAGGCCCACCACCGCGCCGACCGGGTTGTAATATTCTGGCCCGAGCGAGCCTGGATTGAACAGCAACGTATCGCCCACCCACTTTTTGGCGGTGCGATGAGTGTGCCCGAAAACAATCACGCGCACATCCGGGGGAAACTTCAGCGGCAGTCTGTGCAGGTATCGCGCCAGGGAGAAGCCCACCGTGCAATAAAGCGCCTTTTCGCGCAGATACTCCCACAGCCCGCCGTGGCCGTGCGTTAGCCCGACCTTCACACCGCCGAATTGCATCACCCGCTGCAGCGGCAAGTTGCGGCCAGCCCGCGTCCAGATATCCCGGTTGCCGCGCACCGCTATCACCGGCGCGATTTGCTCAAATTCGCCTAATACGCGCGGATGGATCATGTCACCCGCATGCAGAATCGCTCTCACCCGCGCCCGACGAAAACATCCCAGCGCACCCTCGGGGATGCGCTTCATCCTTTCGGGCACATGAGTGTCGGTCACCACTCCCAGCGTGATTTCTGGTCGTGCGTCCATCAGCACGGCTCACGCCCAATCACCGGGAGTTGTTCCTCGACCTCGGTGCGGGGCAGGCGGAACTTCACCCACACCGGCACGACAGTCGCCAACGCCATGCAGGCAGTGAGCACAAACGGTGTGCGCGGGTTGAAGCGCTCCCACATCTGCGCGCCCAACCACGGAGCAGGAAGCGATATTGCTCCAATGCTGGACTGGAACAATCCGAAGGCAGTGCCACGCAACTTTTCCGGAACCGCCTTGGAGACCAGCGACTGGTACGCCGGTCTCATTAAGCCCACCCCCACTCCGAAAATGAGCCAGACCAGCCCGAAACCTGTCAGGCTTCTCACCGACACCAGCAGTATGAAAGCCACAGACTCCATCACAAAGCCACCGACAATGACTATCCGTTCTCCAAATTTATCAGAAAGCCAGCCAGCCGGCAGCGCGGTCATCACCATTCCAATCCCAAAGACCGCACCCAGATAGCCGATGTTTTCCACCGAGACTCCGCCCACCTCGCGCAAATAAAGCGGCATCAATTCGCCCGAGAGGCGAAAAGCGACATCGCGGACGCCGTCAGTAATCATTATCCACGTCACTAGCCCGCCCGCCAACACCATGCTGACCATGGCACCCAGCCCACCGCGCAGAGAATCCCAGGTGAGCTGCTGCGGGTGCGCCTCAGATGTTTCACGGAAGGAGCCCGCCATCCAAATCCGAATGATGGTGGCAACTCCGTACAGGCATCCGCCCAGAAGGAACATGCGTCGAAAGCCGAAACGCGCGGCCACGAACCCGCCCAGTGGCGGTCCGATCACGGCCACTATCCAGAACAAGGCCTCGGCCACGCCGTACACTTTTCCGCGGTCACGCTCGCTGGATTGCTCCGCGATGAATGCGCCAAAGCTAGGCGCTACCAGCGCTCCGGCTGCCACCCCGAATGTCTGCGCCAGTATTATCCACTGCCACGAAGGCGCCATCACAAGCACAATGTACGATAGCACGCCGCCCACGCTCCCTAGTGCGATTGCGCGCAGCCTTCCAAGCATGTCGGACACCCACCCACCAACAATTTGCAGCAGCAGCGGCACGATGGATGAGAGCGTGAACACTAGGCCGACCTGAGTCACGCTAGCCCCCAGCTCCTGCAAGTAGAGCGGGAGCAGCGGTTGCTGCATGAAAATACCGGTGTTCGCCAGCACCATGGTGAACAGGAACCAGCGCATCACTCCGCTGAGCAGTGGTTTCCGAACGTTTTCAGGCATTAGATTCTTACACGCCCGGGTGCTCGTTCACCCATCGAGCCATTGCTGCAGCGCGGTTAGTGTCTGCTCGGTGCTTTCGAAAACAACGCCCGCCATCCCCAGCGCGCGCGCCGCAGCCACGTTCGCCTCCATGTCGTCCACAAACACCGTTTGAGCTGCGCCCACCCCCAGTCGTTCGAGCGTGCGTCGGTAAATCTCCGCCGCTGGTTTAGCGACGCCTTCTTCGGCAGAAATCATCATGGTTTCGAAAACGGACAGTTCCGGGAGCGAATGGAAGAACTCGCGAACCCCGGGCCAAGCGTTGCTCAGAATCGCCGTCCGACAGTGCCCGCGCTGCTGGCCGACGAAATCGGTCAGGGTGGAATCCACACGGTCTCCGGCCCAGAAATCATGCTGCAGTTCGGCCAATTCTGTATCCGAAAGGCGCAGTTCGGCAGCCACGAAGTTCCATACATCGGCCGTTTCTGCCGCGCCCACTGTCGCTTTTTTCGCCACCGGATTATCGAAAACCAGCTTGGCCAGACTCCACTCCGGCAGCCCGAAACGCGCCTCCCACCGGCGGCGCGGGGTCAAATCCACGGTGCGCATCAACACGCCGCCAAAGTCAAACACCAGTGCTCTCGTCACTTTTCTGTCCGAAAAATAAGGATGGAGGCGCCGCTCGGCAGGCTACAGGGGCGGCCAGGGATAATTGCGCTGCGGCCCCGGTTGCGGCAGGCGACCAGAGAGCGCCAGATGCTTCGCTCGCCAGCCGAGCGCGGCGATTTCATCTTCGCTCAGAAGGTCGCACAGCGAGTGCACCAGCGCGCCGCCGTTACGAACAGCGGTGACCAGTGCCTCCAAATCTGAACGGACCTCATCTGGATACCGCTCGCCGGCGAAATCCCAGATCACCGTGCGCAGCTTGTATTCACTGTGGAAACACACACCATGGTCTATCAACCACATTTTCCCGTCGTTGCCGCGCACAACGTGGCCGCCTTTTCTATCCGCATTGTTTATCAAATAATCGAAGGCAGCCACGCGCCGGCAGGCAGCCTTTTCAGCATCTGTGAAATGGAAATAATGCCGCTCCGCGTCAAACTCAACGAACCGCTGCAAAGAACCCGGCCCGTGCGGGCCGTCCCGATACACGGTAGGTGGCACAAGGTCCCAGCCCAGCGCGCGGCTGACCAGATAGGCGGCCACCTCCCGCTTCGCCAGCGTGCCGGCGGGGAAATCCCACAGCGGCTGCTCGCCCTGCGTGGGCTTGTACACCGCCTCAATGCAGCGTTCCGCAAGTGCCACCTCAGCGAGAAAAGTGTAATTAGAACCAGCGCGGAAAAGCCCGCGCAGGGTAAGTTTTCCCGTACGCAGCGTGGTGAGCAGGTCCGGCACGGACGCGGTCACCGCTCCCGCCGGCGGCGCGGCGTTATTTATGGCCATTGCGCTTGGGGCAGAAATGCCCCTGCGGGTCCATCGGTTGCAGACAGTTACCACAAATCGGGCGGCCGCGCGAAGCGACTTCATCGCCATGGGCGCCCATCACCAACATCTGCGAGCGCGTCGCCCAGATTCGGGCGGTGCCGGCGTCGGCGGAGTCCTCCTCTTCACTGGTCAGCTCCTGCGCCACCAGAACCATCAGGTCATTCTCCTCATCGTAGCCCACACCCATCTGGCCCACGCGGAACAATGGTTCCAGCGGTTCCTGCAGCTCCATTTCGGCTTCCATGTAATCCAAAACCGGCTCTGGCAAATCCGGATTCTTGCGCTGCAGCTCCTCGGTGAACTCGCGAATGCCGCCCGCCAGTTGCTGCATCTGGAATTTCTCGCACAACAAGGTGAGTAAATCGGAATCCTTGCGCGCCTGAATGAAGAAGGTGCGTTTGCCGACCTCGCCGACACATCCCGCGGAAATGTGGTCG
>CAJWGI010000066.1 GCA_913031335.1 uncultured Anaerolineales bacterium
AAAATCCACCCTCGCGTGCGCGTGGTGGTGGTGCCTGGCACGCAGAAGGTATACCTGGACGCACTCAAAGAAGGCCTGATTGAGATCTTCGTGGAAGCAAATTGCTCGGTGAGCGTGAGCACCTGCGGGCCGTGTCTAGGCGGGCACATGGGGGTATTGGCAGAAGGCGAGCGTTGCGTTTCGACCACTAACCGCAATTTTCGCGGGCGCATGGGGCATATTGATAGCGAAGTGTATCTGGTGAATCCCTATGTAGCTGCCGCCTCCGCAATTGCCGGGCGGCTGGCAGCCCCTAATGACTTATGAGCCAAACCGAACGGGCTGCCCTCGCTGCTTTCATGCGCGGCGACAAGTTCGCTGCCAGGCTTGGAATCGAGCTGCTGGAGATGCGCCCCGGATACGCGCGTGCAGCGCTGACCGTCGAACCGCACATGGTCAACGGTCACAACCTACCGCACGGCGGTGCGATCTTCACGCTTGCCGATTTTGCCTTTGCCGTCGCCTGCAACGCACACGGGCGCACCGCTGTAGCATTGAGTATGGATATTCACTTTCTTTCGGTCGCAGCAGTGGGTGAAAAACTGATCGCGGAAGCGGCCGAAGAAAACCTGAGCCGGCGCACCGGGCTGTATCGCATGACAGTGACAACCGAAGCCGGGCAAAAAATCGCGGAACTGCATGGGATGGCGTATCGAAAAAAGACGCCGCTGATGGCTGATGGGAAAACACTGACCCGCATCAAATGATGGGAGATCGCATCCAATGACGGAGATTCGAGGCAAAGTCTGGAAGTTCGGAAAAAACATCGACACCGATGCAATTATGCCGGCGCGGCACTGCAACACCGCCGACCTGCGCGAACTCGCTGCCCACTGTATGGAAGACGCTGATCCGGAATTCGTGGACAAGATGACACCCGGCGACCTGATCGTCGCCGACGCCAATTTCGGCTGCGGCAGCTCGCGCGAGGTGGCGCCGCTGGCGATCAAACATGCAGGAGTCTCGGCTGTCATCGCCAAATCCTTCGCGCGCATCTTCTTTCGCAATTCCATCAACATCGGCCTCCCGATTCTGGAATGCGCCGCAGCAGTCGATGGTATCAGCGCCGGAGATGAAGTCGAAGTTGACCCAACCGCCGGACGTATTTGGAATCTGACCAGCGGCGCTGAATTTCGGGCCGCCCCCTTCCCGGAATTTTTGCAGCGCATCATCGCCAGCGGGGGCTTGCTGGCTTATGTTGAAGAAAGATTACAAGGTGACAGGCAGCAATGATTGACTTTACACTGACCGATGAACAACGCGAGTTCCGCGACCTAGCGCGCCAATTCGCCGAGAAAACCATTCGCCCGGCCGCGCCCGCAGCCGATGAAAAAGAAAAAGTGCCCTGGGATGTGCTGGGCAAGGCGCTGCAAGCCGGGCTACTGACCTACTATATTCCGGAGGCCTACGGCGGGGGCGGCGTGGATAGTGTGGTCACCCGGCTGCTGATAGACGAGGAGCTTTCGTGGGGCTGCGCCGGAGTCAGCACCATTATCGGCGGGGTTGGACTGTGCGCCACGCCCATCATGCTCGCCGGCACTGAAGAGCAAAAACTGAAATATCTGACGCGCTTTTGCGAGCCGGGCCCCGACAACCGCCCGCGGCTGGGCGCATTTGCGCTCACCGAACCTTCCGCCGGTTCTGACCCGGCCGGGTTGATGACCGAGGCGCGCCGCGAGCACGGAAAATATGTCCTCAACGGATACAAGCAATTCATCACCAACGGCGGCATCTCCGATATTTATGTGATCTTTGCCACCGTTGATCCCGCGCTGGGCTTAGGCGGCATCTCCGCCTTCATAGTCGAAGGCGATACGCCGGGATTGGTCGCGGGCAAAAAAGAAGAGAAGATGGGCATCCGCGCCTCGCACACCGCCAGCCTGATTCTGGAAGATGTGGAGATACCGGTCGCCAACCGACTGGGCGAAGAAGGCGAAGGTTTCAAAATCGCCATGCGCACCTTCAACATCACGCGCGCGCATGTCGCCATTAGCGCCGTCGGGCTGGCGCGCGCCGCTTATGAATACGCGCTGAATTATGCCCAGGAACGTCGCCAGTTTGGCAAACCGATCTACGCAAATCAGGCGGTTTCATTCATGCTGACGGATATGGCGATCCAGATAGATGCATCCCGGCTGCTGGCCTGGCGGGCGGCTGCCCGCGCCGATCGGGGGCAGCCCGCTATCATGCAGGCGAGCATGGCCAAGGCTTTTGCCGCCGATATGGCCATGAAAGTCACCACCGACGCTGTGCAGGTTCTGGGCGGCTATGGCTACAGCCGTGAATATCCGGTTGAAAAATGGATGCGCGACGCCAAAATCATGCAGATTTATGAGGGCACTTCGCAGATTCAACGGCTGGTGATTTCACGGCAGTTGGCTGCGTGACAAACGAAAATCTCATGAACCCTGACCACAGAATCACGGAGGACACAAAGGCTTTGTGGTGGACAACCCGGTACCTTTGGTGACTTTGTGGTGAAACGGAACTCACTGTTTTAGCCCAATTGGAAGTTTCATGAAACATTATCAGATTGGCGTCATCGGCGGCGACGGGATTGGCCCCGAAGTCGCCACGGAAGGACTGAAGGCGCTCGAAGCCATCGCGGAAATCGACGGTTTTAGGGTTGATCTGGTCGATTATCCTTATGGCGGCGAGCATTATATGCAGACCGGGGAACTCGTGCCGGAGAGCGCCATCGACGAGTGGCGCGAACTGGACGCGGTCTTCCTCGGCGCAATCGGCCACCCGGACGTGGAAACCGGGCTGATCGAGCGCGCAGTGATTCTGGGGCTGCGCTTTGGCCTCGATTTATACATCAACCTGCGCCCGGTCAAGCTGTATGCTGAGCATCTTTGCCCGCTGAAGGACAAAGCCCCGGCCGACATCGACTTCACCGTTGTGCGCGAGAACACCGAAGGCATTTATGCGCAAATTGGCGGCATCCTGAAAAAAGGCACGCCTGACGAGGTCGCCACAGTGACCGGCGTCTTCACGCGCAAAGGCATCGACCGCACGATCCGCCACGCCTTCGAGGTAGCCCGCGCGCGGGCAGCCGCTCGCAATGACGGCAGCCCGGCGCGCCTGACGATGGTCGATAAAGCCAACGCCATCCGTCCGCAGGATATCTGGACGCGCGCGTTCGCCGAGGTCGGGGCCGAGTATCCCGATGTGGAGCAGGATCACGCCTATGTGGACGCCTGCTGCATGTGGATGGTCAAGAATCCAGAATGGTTTGACACGATTGTCACCACCAATCTGTTCGGCGACATCATCACCGACCTGGGCGCGATGATCCAGGGCGGCATGGGTATCGCGGCTTCGGGTAACATTCATCCCGGCAAACACGGCATGTTCGAGCCAATCCATGGCTCGGCGCCTAAATATACCGGCAAGAACGTCGCCAACCCGCTGGGCGCGATTGCGGCGGTGGGAATGATGCTCGATTTTCTGGGCGAAGCGCGCGCCGCAGCGCGGGTTGATAGCACGATTGCCAGCCTGCTGGCTTCGCGGCAAATCCCCTCGGTGGACGCACGCAGCGGCTTGAGCACCGCTCAGATCGGCGCGATGGTAGTAGAATCTATCCGACGGGACGCGTAAAACTTATGTGCGATCACGAACTATCAAATTGAAAAGGAGAAACTGATGAGTTTAGACTGGTTACCGCGTGACAACGAACTGAAAGATCTGAACCTGTGGGGCGATGAGTTTTTCGGCGAGGACGCACCGGGCGTGATTTACAAACTGCGCCCGGTAGTCGGCCCTGCCGGCGAGCAGCCGGAAGAGTTGTATTCGGCCTGGATTACGCTCAACAATCCCAAACAATATAATTCCTACACTACCAAGATGGTAAAAGGCATCATCGCTGCCTTCCACAAGGCTTCGATGGATCGGCGTGTGGTGGCTGTGATTTTCACCGGCATGGGCGTTAAAGCCTTCTGCACCGGCGGTAACACAAAGGAGTATGCCGAGTATTATGCCGGAAAACCGACCGAATACGGCGCTTATATGGATTTGTTCAACGCGATGGTGGACGCAATCCTGAACTGCAAGAAGCCCACCATCTGCCGCGTGAACGGGATGCGCGTGGGTGGCGGCCAGGAAATCGGCCTGGCATGCGACCTGAGCGTTTCGTCTGATCTGGCAGTCTTCGGGCAGGCCGGGCCGCGGCACGGCTCCGCGCCCGATGGCGGCTCGACCGATTTTCTACCCTGGTTTCTGGGCATCGAAAACGCCATGTGGAACTGTATCTCGTGCGAGGTGTGGAGCGCCTACAAGATGAAACAGCTGGGGCTAATCACCAAAGTCGCGCCGGTGCTGCTGCAGGATGGCAAATTTGTGCGCAACCCGCTGGTCATCACCGACCGCTATGTGGACGATGGCGAAATTGTCTATGGCAACATGGCAAGCGGCGCAGCCGCCAAAGAAGCGCGCGCGCTCATCAAGCAGACGCCCACCGACTTCAGCATGCTCGACAGAGCGGTGGAAGAAATCGTGTGGACCTTCACCAACCTATTCCCGCACTGCCTGATGAAATCGGTGGATGGCATCCGCATGAAGAAGAAACACTACTGGGATATGGCCAAGCTGCCCAACCGCCACTGGCTGGCAGCCAACATGACTACCGAAGCCTATCTCGGCTTCACGGCATTCAATTCACGTAAGCTGACCGGCGCGGACGTGATTGACTTTATCAAATATCGCCAGTTGGTTGCCGAGGGGCATCCGATGAACGAGGAATTCTTCGAGGCAGTGCTGCCCAAACCGCAATAGGGGGCTAACGGCAGAATCCCGCCGCCGCAGCCATACTAGCGGTTGAGTGATTGCGCCAGCTTCTCGTCCACAAAGCGGCCGCTGCGCGGAGCGAGTAGCCCGCGATAAAGGCGGAATAATTCGTTGGCATTGTTTCCCATCCAGGCGTCCGGCAGCAGCTCTGCTGGGAGGTTGGGGTCCCGAAGCGGGAACGGGGTATAGTCATAAGTGAACCAGAACCGGCGCACGAAACACTGGTCAGCCGGGATGCCTTCCGGGTCGGCCAGCATTTCCCGGCAGGCTTCGTAGTCGGGCCGGTATTTGGCGATGAATTCGGCGTATTGCTGATTGAGCGCATCCAAATCCCAGCATTGCGCGACCATGACAGGGTCATCCGTGAAGCCAATATGACGCCCGCTGAAAAACTGTACATACTTCTCGATGTCAAGGTCTTTGCCCATCATCTCGATGTCGGTCAGGCGCGCATTCGGCGAAATCCACGTTCCCGGCCCGAGGCGGGCATACCCCAGCCAGCCAAGGCGAGTGCGCAATCGCTGCCGCTGCCCGCGTTTGGCTTCCGGCATGGAATAGACCACCAGGTGCCATTGCCCATCCCACTCAATGGCGCGGGGCTCGAAAATGCGCAGGCCACCCTCATCGGTCACTCGCTGCCCGCTGCGCGTCAAGCGATAGCGACTGAAGCGCCCCACCCGTGTGGACTGCAGCCAGCCTTTGCGCGCCATGCGCGAAAGCGCCAGGCGCGCCGCCGTCTCGGTAACATCCAGCAACGCCAGCATTTCCAGCAAATGGCGGGTCCAGATCTCACCGCCCCGCGCGCCGATGTAGTCGCCGAAAAGGCTAAAAACCAGAAGTTGCGTCTGTACCTTACGTGTCATATTAATGACTTTGCGCTTTCTTAATCGATGCATGTCAGTATAATGGACTTTCGGCAATATTACAACATATCAACCCTTGACATTTCCGCAATTCCCTTTATACTTATATATATCACTATAACACACGCCCACCACTAATAGTGACATATGTTGCCGGCGGGAGGCAGCACAATGACGAGACCAGTATTTGAAGAATGGCATAATCAACCCATCGACGAAATAATCTACCAGTGTCGAGAATTGCTTGAGGAAGTCGACATGCCCACCGTGCGCCGCTGGCGCGAGGCGGGCGGGAAAGTTGTCGGCCATTTTCAGGTCTACTTCCCCGAGGAAATCGCCCACGCAGCCGGCGTGTTGCCACTCAAAATCATGGGTGCTCCTCTCGAACCGATGCAAGCCGACTCGCGCTTTGGCTCCTATCTGTGCTCTATCCTGAAGACATCGCTGGAACTGGCGTTGAGCGGGCGGCTGGAGTTGGACATGTTTGTCACCCACCCCATCTGTGACGCCGCCCGCAATCTTGGAGCCGTATGGGGTCGTAATTTCGCCTACCCCTGCCAGATCCTTTATCTTCCGCAGAACGCAAACTCAACGCACTCGGCGAAGTATCTGCGCGGTGAATATGGTCGCCTGAAGCGCGACATCGAAGCCATCGCCGCGAAGACCATCTCTGACACCGACCTGCGCGCATCTATCGCGATCTTTAACACCAATCGCGCCTTGCTACGCGATTTGTACGCCATCAAACGCGACACCCCGTGGCTGTTGAGCGCCGATGAAGCCTATGTACTGCTGGCCGTTGGCGGACGCATCCCCCGTGAAGAGCACAACGACCTGCTGCAGACTGCGCTGCCACTTTTGCAGGCCCGCGACAACAAGAAACAAGACAAGGTGCGCGTGGTGTTCGAAGGCGGCTTCTGCGAGCAACCGCCCCTCGACATGATCCGCGCCATCGCTCAATCCTGCTACATGGTCGACGACGACCTACTCATCGGAATGCGCTGGATTCTGGATGATGTGCCATCGGAGGGAGACCCGCTACACAACCTTGCCGAAGCCTATCTGGAAGAATCAACATATAGCCCGGTACAGCACGACCTGCGAAAACCGAAAGAAAAAATGTTGATGGAGCGCGTAAAAGCCGCTGACGCAGAAGCCGTGATTGTCACTGCCGCCAAAATGTGCGAACCGGGGCTGGAAGAGCAAGTGGCATATACGCACACGCTTGACGAGGACGGCATTCCTTATTTCGTCAGCGAGTTCGAAGAAAACATGACCAGTTTCGACCACATGGAAATCCAGTTGGAGACATTTGTGGAGAACATTCTTTTTGATTAGTGGCTCCAGGCCCTTGGC
>CAJWGI010000067.1 GCA_913031335.1 uncultured Anaerolineales bacterium
CGCCAACCGCGGCTGCCCCGGCCTGCGCGCCTTCCCAGGCCGACTGGTTGAAGGACTTGTCGTCCACCTCACCCACGTCGGTTACCAGCCCGACGCGGTACGCGGGCGCGGCTTCCTCTTCCACAACCTCTTCTTCGGCAACCGGCGCCGCCTCCTCCACTACCGGCTCGGCAGCCGGAGCTTCTTCAGCTGCAGGGGTACAAGCCGCCAGCACCATGCCGGCGATAACTAGCATGCTCAATACTGCAAATAGCTTTTTCATCGTGTTTCCTCCTGTTGTTCTCCCGTGTTCTCTAGTGCCCGCGTTTCGGGCGTGAACCGTTGTGACCGTGCGATTTTCCTGCTTGCTATGCTTGCTTCCGGCGCATCACCTCCCGTCATTTAGAATCGATTTTCAGTTTCCGTTCCATGGCTTTCACTCCCATGGAGAGCAACAATGTCATACTGAGGTAGAGAAAGGCAAGTGTATTATAAGTTTCGGGAAATCGAAAGGAGGCGGCGGCGTATTTCTTGCCCAGATGGGTGACCTCGTTCACGCCCAAGACCGATACCAAAGAGGATTCTTTCAGCATAGCGATAAAGTCGTTTCCTAGCGGTGGCAACACGCGCCGAATCGCCTGAGGAAGGATAATTAGTCTCAACGATTGCAACCGGGTTAGGCCGAGCGCCTGCGCTGCCTCGACCTGTCCGGTGGAAATCGATTGGATGCCGGCGCGGAAGATCTCAGATGAGAATCCGCCGTACGAAATAGCCAGCGCTATTATACCACGGGTCATGAAATTCACATCGCGAACCGTCAGCGTGGCGAGCGCATTCTCGGCAGGCAGCCACCCGCCGGCAGCCAGCCGGGTTCCCAGCAGGCTTATGGCAGCGATTGCGGCCGGAACAATCACGAAGGCAGTGTAAAAAATCTGCACGATGATGGGTACGCCTCGGATTACCTGCACATAGAGCAGCGCCGCGTTGCGCACGATCACATTGTTTGAGAGCTGTCCCATCCCGGTAAAGAGGCCCAATGTGATGGCGAAGGCGTAGGCGCTGATGGTGACGGTCAGCGTCAGGCGCACGCCGACAATCAGTTTCTCGATGACTTCTTGATAGCGTTGGTCGGTGGCGAAGCTGTACACAAAGAAGACGGCCGCCAGCAGGATGACCAGCCCCCACCACGGCAGGTTGGCGAGGCGCTCGGTGGCTCGAGTCTGCACGCCGGGGAGGGTACGGTCCTTGGAAAGGGTCATGGCGGTGGGTCAGTCCTTCGGCACGATGGTGATGAAATGCGGGTCGACGCGGTTGTTGATGTTGGAGACCTCCACGTCTTCGTGAATCAGTCCGGCCCAGAAGTACAGCGGGTTTCGGGCGGGAATCTGGGTGATGGTTACGTCACCGCTGACGGTCGCGCGCTGCCCGGGCATCAGGTACCAGTGTTCGCCTATTCTGGTCAACTCGTCACGTGTCCCCAATGCCCATCGCCAGGGGTAGTCGCGGATGCAGGTGTCGCAATCGATACCGACGCGCCATGCGCCGGATTCCTCGTACCAGCCAAAGGAGTTGGCGTTTTCGTCTTGCGCATAGCCAAAACCCGGGGCGGGACCGCTAGTGCGGATGGGCGCAGCGCCGTAATTCTCAACCGTCAGGGTGAATTCCAGCCGTTCGCCCTGCACCACGGTGGTATCTGAGAATTCAACTTGAGCGTTGACGATGTCGGCGCGGGGAACGCCGCCGTGTTCCATGGTCAACTGGCCCTCGACGCGCGTTTTCTGGCCGACCGCGTCCTCGGCCAGCGCCACCACCTGATAGACGCCGTCCGGGGGCGGACTGACGCCCAGATCCACTCCGCCCTCGTATTCGAAGGTGTGCAGGCCGGGCTCATTTGGGGCAATGTCGCCCGCGCGTTCGGCGATTGGGCGCTGGTTTCCGGCATCATCCAGCAGATGCACGCTCACGTGGGCGCTTTTGGTGAGATACATATTGACCCACACGCGGTCGCTGATGCCGTCGCGGTTGGGGGTGAAGAGCGGGGGCGAGACGCTGAAGCCGCGCATTTCCGGCAACGCGCTGTCCACGCCGGCGACTGTCAATGCGCCGGTGAGCTCCTCACGTTCGTTCCCGCCGGCCGCTTCAATAATCCATGTGTAGTCCCCGTCGGGAAGCACGCGCGCCAGAATCTGACCCTCGAATTCCTCGTCGCTCAGCGTGAACCCCGCGACGATTCCGGAGAAGAGCAGCTGGTGCTCGCCGGAAGGGCGCGGGTTGTCGCTACGGAAGCGGAAGCGCCGGCCGCTCTCATCGAGGAATGAAATGGAAACGCGCGCCGGGCGCGCAAGCCGATACGTGATGCGGGTGACATCCCTCACGCCGTCTGCGTTCGGCGAAAGGGCGTCCAGCCCGAACTCGGCCGCGCGCAGCAGCGGCCCGGCCGGGCGCAGCCACAGCCATCCCGCTGCCAGCAGTACGGCGCTGGCGAGCAGGGCTGCGATTGTTGTCCGGAGCGGGGAAAGGCGCATGGAGTGGGTGCTGCTGCGAAAGAGCCGCAACTGCGTCACCAGTGTACCAAATGGCGCGAGCGGCGTCAATCCGGCGCAGTGAGTGCGCTGTTTTCGGCGAGCGCGTCCAGCGAGCGAAGCAGGCGCTGCTGCCATTCCTGCGTGCTGCCATTGGTTGGCAGCCATACTTTACCTCGGGTGATGCGTGTCTTGGGCGGCAGCACGGCGGCCAGTTTTGCGCGCATGTCTTCTTTCTCCCAGAGTGGGCAACGCAGCGAGATCATCTTGCGTTCGCTGCCTACGGCCTCGATGTGGGCGCGGTGCGCACGCAATTTGACGCGCAGCTGAAAAAGCAAATTGTGTACCGCGGCGGGCGCAGGCCCGAAGCGGTCGCTCAGCTCGGCCAGCATTTCGTCCACAGCGCGCTCATTGTCCAGTTCGGCCAGTCGGCGATACAAGCGCATGCGCATCTCGCGGTCAGCGATGTAGCCGGCGGGCAAGGCGGCTTCCAGCGGCAGCTCGACGGAGACCAGTGCAAGGCCCCAGTCCGGCTGCGCGCTTTGGTCAGCGCCCTCGGAACGGGCCTTCTGGCTTTGCACGGCCTTGCGCAGCAGGCGCGTGTAAAGGTGAAAGCCGACGGTGGCTATGTGACCGTGCTGGCGTTTGCCGAGGATGTCACCCGCGCCGCGCATTTCAAGATCGCGCATGGCGATGCCGTATCCTGCGCCGAGCTGCGTCTGCTCGGCGATGGTTTGCAGGCGAGCGTGCGCCTCGGCGGTGATGCGCCGCCGCCCACGCTCGCGATAGAGCAAGTAGGCGTAGGCGCGATTTGCGCCGCGCCCGACGCGCCCGCGCAACTGGTAAAGCTGCGCCAACCCGAACATGTCTGCGCCGTCGACTACGAGCGTGTTCGCGTTCGGAATGTCGAGGCCGCTTTCAATAATGGAAGTGCACACCAGCACGTTGTATTCGCGGCGCACGAAGGCAGCCATGGCCGCCTCCAGCTGCTTTTCGGGCATCTGGCCGTGCGCGCGGACCACGCGCGCCTCCGGCACCATGGCGGCCAGTCGCTTCGCGGCGGCATTAATGGATTGCACGCGGTTGTGCACGAAATAGACCTGCCCGCGGCGGTCAAGCTCGCGCAGCACGGCCTGGCGCAGCAGTGGCTTGGAATAGGCCGCAACCCGGGTGACCACCGGCAGACGCGCCTCCGGCGCGGTATTAATGGTGCTGATGTCGCGAGCGCCGGTCAGGCTCATATAGAGCGTGCGCGGGATGGGCGTGGCGGTGAGGGTGAGCACGTCCACGCTGGCGCGAAGCTTTTTCAGGTGTTCTTTGTGCGTCACTCCGAAGCGCTGCTCCTCGTCGACAATGAGCAGTCCTAAGCCTTTGAAAGTTACGTCCGATTGCACCAGCCGGTGGGTGCCGATGACGATATCGACTTCGCCCGCTGCGAGCGCTTCGAGAATGTTGCGCTGCTGACCCCGGCTGCGGAAACGAGAGAGCATTTCCACGTAGACGGGAAACGCGGCCAGGCGCTGCTGGAAGGTGAGAAAGTGCTGCTGCGCGAGAACCGTGGTGGGCACCAGCAGCGCTACCTGCTTGCCGCTCAGCACCGCCTTGAACGCGGCGCGCAACGCCACTTCGGTCTTGCCATAACCGACATCGCCACAGATTAGGCGGTCCATCGGGCGCACCCGCTGCATATCCATCTTGACATCCGCCAGCGCCTGACGCTGGTCTTCGGTTTCCACATAAGGGAAAGAAGATTCCAGTTCTGCCTGCCAGGGTGCATCGGGCGGGAAGGCGTGGCCGTGCGCGGTCTCGCGTTGCGCGTAAAGCGAGAGCAGCTCTTTGGCCACTTCTTCCGCGGCAGCGCGAGTGCGCTCACGCGCTCGCGTCCACTCGGCCGCGCCGAGGCGCGAGAGAGTGGGCAGCTTTCCATCCGGACCCACATAGCGCGTCAGGCGGTCGGCCTGCGTGATGGGCACGTATAAGATGTCGCCACTGCCGTATTCAATGTGCAGGTATTCGCGCTCGACCGCATCAATGCTGCGTGAAACCAACCCGAGAAAGCGGCCGATACCGTGCTCGATGTGCACCACCAGTTTGCCGGGCGTAAATTCGGTGAATGTGTCCTCCGGCGTGCTGACGGCCAGACGAGCGGCCGGGCGGCGCGGTTCCGGTCGCCGCCATCCGAAGATTTCGGCATCTGAAAGCAAATGCAGCGCGGTCCCCGACAACGTGAATCCCTCTGCCAGAGCCCCTTGCACAAATAGCGGCGTGCCACCCGGCGGGAGGTCGCTGACGCTCTCGGTTGGCGTGGCGCTTTCGGGAACTGCGCCCGCGCCTGGATAGGCGTGGGCATCCCACAGTTCCGCCAGGCGTGCGGCCTGCCGGGTGACCACCACGGTGCGTTCTTCGCGCAGCGCAAGCGTCTCGAGTCGGTCGAGTAGCGATTTTATCTGGCCGCCATGGCGGCTGCCGGGCGCGAAATCTGCGCCCAGCTCGCAATCGGGTTCGCTCTCCGCGCTGGCCAGCAGCAACAGCGGCCGGGTGGAGAGTTGATCCTGCAGCTCGGTCCACGAGGCGATGGCGGGGCGAGCGGCGGCGGGCAGCGCGCTTGCGGCCACCTGCTCGGCGCGCTGTTGCAATGCCTGTTGCTCAAACTCGTGCACCGCGCCGGTGAACGCCTGCCAGTCGTCCACGATGACAAGGCAGCTCTCTGGCAGGTAATCGAGCAGGGTGCTTGCTTCGGGGTGCAGCCAGGGCAGATAGTATTCGAGCTCGGGAAATTCCACCCCGGCGGAGAGTCGCTCGAAGTCGGCGCGGTGTTCAGCCAGTGTTTCCACCGGACCTGAATCGGGCCACTGCTGCGCAAGCGTGGGGGCGGCGTTCGGGCCGGCGCCGGGCAACGCCTCGCGGGCGGGGGGTACATGCACGACCTCAGTGCCCTCCCCGGAGCGCTGCGTGGCGGGGTCGAAGCGGCGCATGCTTTCAATCTGCTCGCCGAACAACTCGATGCGCGTGGGGAACGCATCTGTGGGCGGCCAGATATCGACGATGCCGCCCCGCCGACTGCACTCACCCGGTGTGGTAACCATCGTTCGCTGTGCGTAGCCCGCCTGTGCCCAGATAGCGAGAAGTTTCTGCAGGCGCACGTGCTCGCCGGGGCGCAACGAACGGCTGTAAGCACGGAACGCTTGCTGCGGCAGCGTGTGCGTCATCAGGGCGCGGGCACAACTTACGGCTGCGGCCCTCGCTCCGGCCGTGCGCTGCGAGAATAACGCCAGCGTTGCCAACCGCTGTCGGATGGCGCGCGGGCCGCGCGGCGCGCGCTGGTAATGCAACGCGTTGGGCTCGGCGAACAGGCTCAGTTCGCGTTCAGGATTCCACGCGCAGGCCTCCTGCTGCAGCACGAGCGCGCGGTCGTTGTGGGCCGTCAACACTAGCAGCGGGCGCTCCAGATCCGCGCCCAACGCTGCCAGCACAGTCGGCCGCGCGGCGCGGGGAAGCGCGAGCGTGGTTACGTGGCCCGAATCTGATTGCGCGCCCGAAACAAGCTGAAGCGTCTCGCGGTACGTGGGCAGCGCGCGGATAAGCGGTAGCAGGCCGGCAAGGTTCATTCGCCGGAGGCTGCGCTGTTGAAGGCGCTCATGGCGCTCTCGATGTCGGTGCGCACAAAGGTCTCGATTGCTTCCGCCGCGCGCGGCAGCGCGGCGTCTATCAATTCCTGTTGCTCATCGGAAAACGGCTGTAACACATAGGCGGCCGGGTCCATTTTCCCGGGCGGGCGGTCAATGCCGACGCGCAACCGAGCGATGGCGCGGGAGCCAAGGCGGTCGATCACGGATTGCATACCTTTGTGCCCTGCGGACCCACCCAGCGGCCGCATGCGCAGGGCGGCGGTTGGTAAATCGAGGTCGTCGAATACAACCAGCGTTTTCTGCAGCGGCAAGTGGAAATAGCGCAGCAATCGCTGCGCTGCCTCCCCGCTCATGTTCATGAAAGTCTGGGGCTTTGCCAGAAGCACCTGCGCGCTGCCCAGCCGGAAATCAGCCTGCAGCGCCTTGCCGCGGCGGCGGGTGAAGGCCACCTGCTGCCGGCGCGCAAGCTCGTCGAGTACCATGAAACCGACGTTGTGGCGGTGGCGGGTGTAAGAGCGACCAGGATTGCCCAGCCCGATAATGAGAAACCGTTCTATTTGCATGTTCAAACACAGATAGGGCTCGCCGTGTGACCAGCCCTCGTATACGCTGTGTGATTATCGCCGCAATTGTAACATTTCGGCTGCGGCGCGGCGGGCGCTACGCCCTGCGCAAATCGCTCCGCACGCGCCGCAGCAACCGGCGCACGTGTGGGCGCACCAGCTTCCGCAACTGCAGGTACACCCCCAGAGAAAGAAATGCCACCACGGAGTAGGCAGCGCTATTTAGGAAGGTGGAACGATAATCGTGTTTTTCGCGCAGATGCGTAAAAAGGTTGCGGAACGGGGGAT
>CAJWGI010000068.1 GCA_913031335.1 uncultured Anaerolineales bacterium
CGGATATTCCGGCCGGACCGGGTATTCCACAGGTACTGTCCAAAGGAGCGGCCGCACGCATTATGACCGGAGCGCCGCTGCCCGTCGGGGCCGATACGGTGGTTCCGATTGAAATGACGGATGACTCCGGCCGGCGCGGGGACATTCATGCCCCGCAAAACGTCTCGGTACTCTCGCCAGTCGAGCGCGGGGATTATGTGCGTCTGGCCGGGCAAGATATGCGTCGTGGGGAGCAGGTGTTAACCGGCGGCGACTACCTTAGACCGCAGGAGATTGGTGTTCTCGCGGCTATTGGGCGCAGACGCGTGCTCGTGGTGCGGCAACCGCGCGTGGCCATTCTCTCCACGGGCGATGAATTGGTGGATGTGGGCGCGAAACTCGGTCCGGGGCAGCTTCGGGACGCGAACAGTTTTATGCTGGCCAGCTTGGTGGGAAGGTACGGCGGCCTTCCGACGGTGCTGGGGATCGCCCGCGACCGCAATGAGGATGTTGAGAAAATGCTCGATCGGGCGCTAGACGCGGGGACAGACTGGCTGCTGTCATCGGGTGGGGTGTCGGTAGGCGCCTTTGACTGCGTGAAGAGTGTGGTTGAACGCCACGGCGAGGTGAGTTTCTGGCGGGTCAATATGCGTCCGGGCAAACCGGTGGCTTTTGGCCACTACAAGGGTACGCCGTTCCTGGGCGTGCCGGGCAACCCGGTGTCAGCGATGGCCAGCTTTGAAGTTTTCGCTAGACCGGCACTGCAAAAGCTGTGCGGACGCCGAAATCTGGATAAACCCTCTGTTGAGGTGACGGTCAGAGATGAATTCACGTCCGATGGTCGCGAGAGCTATCTTCGGGTGGTGGTGCGGCGGGAGGAGGAAGGATACGTGGCGCACAGCGTCGGCAGCCAGGATTCTGGGATACTGACCTCGCTCGTGCGCGCGAACGCGCTGCTTATCGTGCCGGCCGGGGAAACACACGTGGCTGCCGGCCGGCAGCTGACGGCCTGGATGCTGGACTGGGTGCAGGATTAATGGGCTGCAAGCGCGGGTGCGGGAGCGCAAAGCGCTGGGTTGACAACAAGCGATGATGCATCCATGGGCGGTGGGAAAGAAGTATTGCGCCGCTGAAAGAGGCGTTGATGTAAAGGTGTGTTGGTGACGCAGAAATGAGTAAGACAGCGGTTGGCGGCGTCGCGCCGCCCAAAGCCAACTGGCTGCAACGTGGGCTACGCGATATTCCGGCGTTTTTTACATGGCCATGCGAGGTATTGCAGGGGTACTCGCCTGAGCAGCTTCGCCCGGATCTCATCGCGGGCCTGACCGTGGCAGCGGTGCTCATCCCGCAGGCAATTGCCTACGCGTTGATTGCCGAACTGCCGCCACAGATGGGCCTTTATGCTGCCATTGTGGCGGCCGTAGTGGGCGCGCTCTGGGGAAGTTCGTGGCATCTTCACACCGGTCCGACGAATGCTATTTCCCTGCTGGTACTCTCATCTCTTCTGACCATAGCTGAACCTGGTTCTCCGCGTTTTCTTGTGGCTGCCGGCCTCATGGCTGTAATTGTAGGTGTGGCTCAACTGCTGATGGGCATGGCGCGCATGGGGGTGCTGGTCAATTTCGTCTCCGATTCGGTCATCATCGGTTTTACGGCCGGAGCTGCCTTGCTGATCAGCGTAAACCAGTTGCCGCACCTGCTGGGCCTTTCCGTCAGCGGGTCACCGGCGTTTTATTCCATCGTCATGCAACTGGCGGGCAGCGTGATTAACACGCACGGCATCACCGTGCTGGTCGGGCTGGGCACTGTCGCGCTGATGGTGTTGTTGCGGCTGTGGCGGCCAGGCTGGCCGGTTACCTTTATTGGGATTGTCGCGGCGGCCGCCGCGGTGGCTGCTTTTGGGCTGGCGGAACGGGGCGTGGTGGTGCTTGCGGAGTTGCCGCGGCAGCTGCCATCCCTGGCGAGCCTCCCGGTGCTCGACCTGGAATTGATTGGCCGGCTCTCCGCCGGCGCGCTGGCGGTATCAGCCATTGGGTTGGTGGAGGCCATCTCAATTTCGCGCTCGGTGGCAGCCGAGAGCGGGCAGAGATTGGATAGTAATCAGGAATTCGTGGGACAAGGGCTGGCAAACATCGCGGCCGGGTTTCTTTCTGGGTACACGTGCTCGGGCTCGTTCACGCGCACGATGGTGAATTATACGAGTGGGGCGCGCACGCCCATGGCGGGCGTCTTTTCCGGGTTGTGGGTGCTTGCCGCGATGCTGCTCTTTGCGCCGTTGGCGGGCTATTTGCCGCGGGCTGCCCTCGCGGGCGTGTTGTTGGTGACAGCCTACCGGATGGTGAACGTCACAGAAATGCGGCGCATTTTGCGTACGTCCACTGGCGATAGCGTGATAATGGTGGCGACGCTGCTGGCAACCGTGCTGCTGCCGCTGGAGTTCGCGGTGCTGGCCGGCGTGCTCGTATCGTTCGGGCGCTACCTGGTAAAGACTTCTACGCCTGGGGTGTGGCCGGTGATTCCTGATGAGAACTTCCGGTATTTCGTGCATGAGGGCGGCGGGTCGGCCTGTCCGCAACTTGGAATGATTGCGATTGAAGGGTCACTGTACTTCGGGGCAGTGCATCATGTGGAGGAGGCCATTCGCGCAAACCGAGAACGGCATCCAGAACAACAACTACTTCTGCTGCGCCTGCACCTTGTGGACCACTGCGACGTGAGCGGTATTCACATGTTGGAAGCGGTGGTGCGCCAGTACCGCGAGCGGGGCGGGGATGTATATCTGGTTGGCGTGCACCCTGATGTGGCTGAGATGTTCAAGGCAAGCGGTTTTGACGAGACGATAGGGGAGGACCACCTGCTTCAGCGCGAAAACCCTGTCGGGAACTTGTTCCACAATGTATTTGACCCCTCGGTGTGCATTTATGAGTGCGAGGCGCGCGTCTTCGCTGAGTGTCAGGCGCTGGCAAAACACCCATATCCCACGGCATTGCCGGCATTCGTGTCAATTCCGGAACACCGGTTGAAATACCGCACGGCGGCGCAGCTAAAAGCGCTTCGGGATGCGGGGCGAATAGAGGGCAGGGTATTTGATGTGAGGGAGCGGCGCGAATATCGGCGCGGACATATTTCACCGGGCAGGAATCTGCCCTTGCGCACGCTTGTTGAAAAGGCCGAATCGCTGCCTAGAGAGGAGGGGTTTGTTCTGGTTTGTCGTTCGGGGAGACGTTCTGCCCGAGCTGCTGGCATATTGGAGGACATGGGTTTTGGAACCGTTCACGTGCTCAAGGGCGGAATGCTGGCGTGGGAAGCGGCCGGATATCCGGTGATGGTGGAATGAAAGAAAGGAGTGGCATCATGCATGAAAAAACTGAACGCAACCTTGGTCTGGAACTAGCGCGCGCTACTGAGGCGGCCGCACTGGCGGCCGGGCAGTGGGCCGGGCGAGGGGAGACACATGTGGCCGACACAGCTGCAACGCAGGCGATGCGCCAGGTATTGAACACCATTCATATGGAAGGCCAGCTTGTCATCGGCGAAGAGACACGGCATCCGGATTACCTGGATGTGCTGACAACTGGCGAAAAAGTAGGCGATGGCAGGCATCCTGCGGTGGACGTAGTAGTGAACCCGGTAGAAGGGATCCGTCTGCTGGCGGAGGGACTCCCCGGGGTGCTTTCGGTAGCGGCAGCTGCTCCGAAGGGGGCCTTGCGATCTTTTGCGCCGGCGGCCTATATGGAAAAACTGGTCGTCTCGCGTGAAGTGGCGATGGCGCTCACGCCAAAATGCCTGGATGCGCCTGCCGGGTGGACGCTCGGGCTGATTGCACGCGAGAAAAAAAAGCCCGTCAGTGCAGTCACTGTGTTCGTGCTGAATAGACCGAGGCATGAGGATCTGGTTGCAGAAATCCGGTCCGCTGGTGCGCGTATATTGCTGCGGCCCGCGGGAGACGCAGCCGGGGCTTTGCGGGCTGCCACGCCTGGATCTGGCGTGGACGCTCTTATGGGGATTGGCGGTACGGCAGAGGGGGTGATCGCGGCGTGTGCGACCAAAGCGCTTAAGGGAGGAATGCTCGCGCGACTTGTCCCGCAGAGCGATGATGAACGGAGTGATGTGCTTTCGGCCGGGTTGGAACCAGAGAGGATTTATAGTTGCGATCAGATGGTCTCTAGTGAGGATGTGTTTTTCGCGGCCACCGGTGTGACAGATGGCGGGCTGCTGCACGGTGTCAGGTTTTTGCGCAAGGGGCTCACTACTCATTCGCTGGTGTTAAGAGGGAAGACAGGAACGTTGCGCACCGTGCACACCGACCATCACCGTGACTGGCTCACCGCGATCATGCACGACGGCGAGGCCGCGGGAGACTGAAAAGGAAGGGTGCAGCTTTCGGTGTGCGGGCTATCCCGCAGGCAGTAGCCAGCTGAAAGAGTACGCGCCTGCGTACGCGAAGGCGAGCATCTTTACCAGGTTTCCGGCGAAGGCGGACAGAAAAAAACGGGGCAGCGGCACGCGCAGAGTTCCGGCGGCAATTCCCACCAGATCAAACGCGGGGTTCGGGATTGCGGCCATGATTACCAGCACGAGCACGGTGGCGCGGGTGTGCCGGCGCATGCGCTCCAGCAGGCGGTCATAAAGGTGCATATTCTCCACGACGGCCCGCCCGGATACGCCGGCGACATAGCCGCTCAACTCTCCCAAGGCGGCGCCTGCGGCCGCCGCTAGCCCAACGAGAAGCGGATTGAACACCCCTCCAAGGGTATACGTGACAATCACGCCCGGCATCGGAATCAGCACCGTTCCGCTTGCCATAGCGTTGATGAGCACAATGCCCGGGTAGCCATACTGGCCTAGTTCGGCGGCGCGCTCCCTGACCGTCACCAGCCATAACGACAGCGCGATAACTGCCAGCAGAAGGAGCAGTCGCAGAGCTTTTTTCTGAGGAGTGAGTGGAACGCCGTCGGCGCGGGTGATTTTCGGTGGTTGCATTGTTAGTGCGGCTTCAGGCTGGGTTTGTCCGGTCGGCTGGCGAACAGAGAGTGATGTAATGATACGCGATAAGCACGCAGCGTGATAGTAGTGTTGCTTCACTCCGCAGTTCGACCCTTTGACATGCCCGCTGGGGCGGGTTAAACTGCGCACATGGGTGCCCTTGCCATTCGTAACGCGGAAATCCTCGTCACTATGGACGAGCAACGCCGTGAGATACCTGGGGGTGGCATGATCGTGCGGGACGGCATGATTGAATCGGTGGCGCGTTCGGAGGAGCTGGAGCTCGTCGAGACAGAGACGCTTGATTTGAGTGGGCACCTTGTCTTTCCGGGGCTGGTAAACACGCACCATCACCTCTATCAGACGCTGACGCGGGCGGTGCCCGGGGCGCAGGACGCCAATTTGTTCGAATGGCTGCGCACGCTTTACCCTATCTGGGCGCGCCTGACCCCGGAGGCGGTATACGTATCCGCTCTTGTGGGCATGGCGGAAATGTTGCTTTCGGGCTGCACCACCAGCAGCGATCATCTGTATGTCTTCCCAAATGGAGCGTGCTTGGATGACACCATTCACGCTGCTCGAGAAATCGGGATACGCTTTCATCCGACGCGCGGGTCGATGAGCTTGGGCGAATCGGCCGGCGGGTTGCCGCCGGATAGCGTGGTGGAATCCGAGCGAGCGATCCTGGCTGATAGTCGCCGCGTGATTGAGAGTTTTCACGATCCGGAGCGGGGAGCGATGCTGCGCGTGGCACTCGCACCGTGCTCGCCTTTCTCGGTCACGGCGGATGTAATGCGCGCATCGGCGGATATGGCGCGCGATTACGGCGTTAGGCTCCACACGCATCTAGCGGAAACGGTCGACGAAGAGCGATTCTGCGTGGAGAAATTCGGCCGCAAGCCGCTGGCCTATGCTAATGAACTGGGCTGGGAGGGGGAGGATGTGTGGTTCGCGCACATGGTGCACCTTGATGGGAAGGAGATCGAAGCGCTAGCGGGCAGCGGCTGTGGGGTGGCGCACTGCCCGACTTCGAACATGCGCCTGGCTTCCGGCATTGCGCCGGTGCAGGCGTTGCGGCTTGCCGGCGTGGATGTTGGCCTGGGCGTGGATGGGTCTGCTTCGAACGATGGCAGCCACATGCTGGCTGAAGCGCGTCAGTGTATGCTGCTTGCGCGGCTTGCTCTGGCGGCATCGGGGCGGAACGGCGAATCGGTATCACGTACTCAGTTAAGCGCGCGCGAGGCGCTAGAGCTGGCCACTCTTGGTGGAGCGGCTGTGCTCGGGCGCGACGATATCGGCGCGCTGCGGGTGGGGCATTGCGCGGATTTCTTCCCGATAAAGACGGAGCGCCTGGCATATGCGGGTGCACAGCATGACCTGGTGGCGGCTGCGGTGCTATGCGCTCCGCAGCAGGCCGATGTCGTGGTTGTTAACGGTAAAGTGGTGGTCAAAGATGGATACCTGAGCACGCTCGAGTTGGGCCCGGTGATTGAGCGCCACAACAGAATTGCAACCGGGATGGTGAATGGGTGACCGGGGTCGACATATGCCCGGTTGGGGATGCCGTAATGGTATATAATCGGCGCTACAACGGTCACCGGCCAGTGTCTCGGCGCCTACACTTGCGACACGGACACCCTCTTGCCGTCGAAAGGTATGGCTTGACCCAACCTAGCATGAGCAATCACATACGTGACAAAACGTTCGGGGAACCGGGCGCTGCCCGTAGAGCCGAAAAATATCAGGGCTGCAAATGCTGAAGCGTATGCCGGTGCGACATCTGTTGTTGTTGGCGGCGCTCGCGGGCACAATAATTGTCGCATCGATTTTTCGGCGCTTTGGGCTTGGCGAATTCGCGCTTCTACTGGGTTTTGTCGCTCTTGTCTTTCTGGTAGAGGCGGGAGTTTATGTGGCTCGACGGTTTTTGCGTGGGATGCAGGGTCGCGAGTGATGC
>CAJWGI010000069.1 GCA_913031335.1 uncultured Anaerolineales bacterium
AGCTATTATTACATTTTCTGGATTGTTCTCCGCTGATCGTTGCTCGTTTGTCTAGAGCGAGACCTTTGTCGCCGGCGTGGCTCCAAAGGGTATTCCGGCGTGCCCTGCGCGGTCCGGGAGGCTGCGGCATGCAGCGGTTTGAGCACCGAAAGGAGAAGCGAAATGACGAGTTGTGAGCCGGACCGCAACCTTGCGCTGGAACTGGTGCGGGTGACCGAGACGGCTGCGCTCGCGGCCGGGCGCTTTATGGGGCGCAACGACAAAAACGGTAGTGACGAGGCCGCAGTGGAAGCGATGAGGCTGATGCTTAACAGCATCGAGATGGAGGGAACGGTCATTATCGGCGAGGGCGAAAAGGATGATGCCCCAATGCTGTTTAACGGCGAGAAGCTGGGGACAGGAAACCCTCCGGAGGTGGATATCGCCGTGGATCCCATAGACGGCACCCGATTGCTGGCGCTGGGGCGGGCAAACGCGCTGGCGACCGTGGCGGTGGCCGACCGCGGCAGCATGTTCGACCCGGGCCCGTTCGTGTACATGCAGAAAATCGCTGTCGGGCCGAGTGCAAAGGGCGCGATAGACGTGGAGGCTTCCCCGCTGGAGAACCTGAACCGCATCGCCCACGCGAAGCGATGCGGAGTAGATGATCTGACTGTGGTGGTGTTGGACCGCCCGCGCCACGAGCAATTGCTCGCGGAGCTGCGCGCCACCGACGCGCGCATCCGCCTGATAACGGATGGAGACGTCGCCGGGGCTGTAATGACCGCCTGGCCCGAGTCCGGAATTGACGTACTCATGGGGGTCGGCGGCACGCCGGAAGGAGTACTATCGGCATGCGCGCTGCAGTGCATGGGCGGTGAACTGCAAGGCAAGCTCTGGCCGCGCAACGGGGAGGAGATTCAGCGCGGCGAGGCGATGGGCTACGACTTTGATGTAGTGTTGGGCATGGAGGATCTGGTGCGCAGCGACAATTGCTTTTTTGCGGCCACTGGCATCACCGATGGCGAGTTGGTGAACGGAGTGAAATATTATGGCAACGGCGCGCGCACGCATTCTCTCGTCATGCGCTCAACATCGGGCACGGTGCGGGAAATAGCAACCCGGCACCGCTGGGAGAAACTGATGCGTTTCTCGAATATTGCGAATGGGAAGGATTAGGTTATGGACATAGCAAAACTGGAAAAGAAGAAACTAGAGGGTTTGCGCGAGCTTGCCCGGGAGATGGACGTACCGGGTCACAGCCGGCTGAAAAAGGACGAGTTGATTCTCGGCCTTTTGCGCGCAAATGCCGAAAAGAAAGGCCTGAAGCTTCGCGGCGGCGTGCTGGAATTGGTCGATGATGGCATCGGATTCTTGCGTTCCGGGCATCTGTTGCCGGGCCGAGATGATGTTTATGTTAGCCAGTCGCAGATCAGGCGTTTCGGCATGCGCACCGGCGACATGGTCATTGGGCAGGTGCGCGCGCCAAAAGACACCGAGAAATATTACGGCCTGATTCGGGTAGAAGCTGTCAACGGTCTGGACCCGGAAGAGGCCAAACAGCGTCCGGTTTTCGAATCGCTCACCCCGATTTTTCCGGATGAACGCTTCGATTTGGAAACCGACCGGCATGCGCTCGCCACTCGGCTGATAAACCTGGTGGCGCCCATCGGAAAAGGCCAGCGTGGCCTAATTGTCTCCCCGCCCAAGGCAGGCAAGACCACGGTGCTCAAGCAAATTGCCAATGCGATTTCTCTCCAGTATCCGCAAGTGCATCTAATGGTGGCTTTGATCGGGGAGCGTCCCGAGGAAGTGACCGACATGGACCGCTCGGTGGATGCCGAGGTTGTGGCCAGTACGTTTGATGAACCAGTGACATCCCACGTCAAAGTGGCCGAAATGGCGCTCGCTCGCGCCCGGCGGTTGGTTGAGGGCGGACGGGACGTGGCCATTCTGCTGGATTCAATCACGCGCCTTTCGCGCGCGTACAACCTGATCGTCATACCATCCGGGCGCACTCTTTCAGGCGGCCTCGACCCGGCGGCGTTGTATCCGCCAAAACGCTTCTTCGGCGCGGCGCGCAACATCGAGGACGGCGGCTCGCTCACCATTGTGGCCACCTGCCTCGTGGACACCGGCTCTCGCATGGACGACATGGTTTACGAAGAATTCAAAGGCACCGGAAACATGGAGCTGCATCTTTCGCGCAAATTGCAGGAACGCCGCATTTTCCCGGCGCTGGATATTGACCGCTCATCCACCCGGCGGGAGGAATTGCTGCTCGGGCCGGACATTACCCAGCGCGTCTGGCTGATGCGCCGCATGTACAACCAGATGGTTGCATCACCGCCAAATGGGGCCGGCATGGATATGGCCGCCGCCACCGAAGCTGTCAACCAGCAGATCCGACAGACGGAAAACAATTTTGAGTTCTTGGAACAACTGGGTAAAACGGCTGAGTAAACCGGGACTTGAGTGGATGGGCCATGCTCGCATGGCCACCCGGGAGGGCAGCCGGCTTCCCCGTCCATCCGCGGGCTGCGCGCACTGTTGAGGCGTTACAGTCACCACCTTGCCCTGATTGGATTGACAGCCGCTGCGGTGGGGTTGTTTCGCTGGAATCCGCTGGAGCGGCTGGCCGCCCAGCTTGAATTCCCGCTGCTTTCCTCTCAACTGCAAACAAGCGCCGCCAACGGCGCCGGGCTGCCCGGGACACTAATGACGCCGGGTGTGGAGGAGAGGATGCCCGTTCCGCCGCTGACCCGGCGCATCAACCCGCACACGCTTATTCCTAGGCGACCTCGGCAGGAGGTGATCACCTACACGGTTCGCTCCGGGGATACCCTTTTCGGCATTTCGGAGAAATACGGCATTACTCCGGAGACCGTGTTGTGGGGTAATCCGGTGCTGAAAGATGACCCCCACCTGCTCAGTCCCGGGCAGGAACTGTTGATTTCCCCGATCACCGGTGTTCTGCGGGTGGTCTACAAAGACGACACGATTGAAGGCCTGGCAGCGGCGTACCACGCGAGCGCGGACGATATCCTGAACTGGCCAGGCAATCATCTTGACGCGGACAATCCGGTGTTGGTGGAGGGAACTGTTATAGTGGTTCCCGGCGGCGAACGTGATTTCGTGCAATGGACGGTTCCACGCATTGCGCGAGCGCAGCGTAACCCGCTTCCCACCGGTGCCGGGCCCGGAGCGTGTGTGGGCGGGTATTCAGGCGGCGCGGTGGGGTCGGGTAGTTTTATCTGGCCCGCGGTTAATCGTTACCTTTCCGGGTTCGGTTATAGTTCCTATCATCGTGCAATTGACATTGCCGCCGGTCACGGCGCACCCATCTACGCCGCCGACAGCGGAGTGGTCATGTTCGCAGGGTGGAGTAACTGGGGTTTCGGCTACATGGTGGTCATTGACCACGGTAACGGCTGGCAGACGCTCTACGCGCATCTCTCGCAGTGGAACGTGAGTTGCGGGCAATCTGTGTATCAGGGCAATCTAATCGGGCTTTCGGGCAGCACCGGAAATTCCACTGGCCCGCATCTGCATTTTGAAATAAACTACCAGGGCTCTCGTCCGAACCCGTGGAATTATCTCCCCTGAGCCGCATCCTACGATGAAACTCTCGGTGATAATCCCGGTGTTCAACGAAGCGGAGACCATTTTTGAGCTGGTGGAGCGCGTGCGCCGGGTTCCGCTGGAAAAGGAGCTGGTGCTGGTGGACGACTCCTCCTTCGACGGTTCTGGTGAAATCCTGGCGCGGCTAGGCGCTGACGCCGACACCACCGTGTTGAGCCACCCGGTCAATCGGGGTAAGGGCGTTGCCATAGCCACTGCACTGCACGCAGCCAGTGGAGATGTGGTTGTGATACAGGATGCTGATCTTGAGTACGATCCGAATGATTTCATGAAGCTGATCGAGCCAATTGAAAAGGGGGCGGCGCAGGTAGTATATGGTGTCCGCGACCTGAGCAGCCAGCGGGCCATTATGCGCGCAGGAAACCGCTTCCTCACTTGGCTCACAGGCGTGCTATTTGGTGTCCGGTTGCACGATATGGAAACCTGTTACAAGATGATGACGCGGTCGGTGTATGAGTTGCTTTCGCTTGAGTGCCGCCGCTTTGATGTAGAGGCCGAGATTACGGCGAAAATTTTACGCGCCGGCTTCAGCATTCATGAGCGCCCAATCGCGTACAACGCTCGTTACGACAACAAGAAACTCTCCCCGCTGGACGGATTACCCACGCTGCGCGCGCTGATAAAATACCGTTTTTTCTCTTGACTGAGCCCGACCTGTTCGACCACGCACTGCAGGAACGAATGGCTGTGGAAGCCCCGCTGGCAGCGCGAATGCGCCCGCGCAGCCTTGAGGAGTTCGTCGGCCAGCGGGAAATCATCGGGCGCGGCCGACTGCTGCGGCGCGCAATCGAAGCCGACAAGCTTTTCTCTTCCATCCTGCTGTGGGGCCCGCCGGGCAGCGGGAAAACCACGCTGGCAAACATCATTGCCAATTCCACTGCATCGTATTTCACCACTCTCAGCGCTGTTCTGGCGGGAGTGCGCGAGCTGCGCGCGGTGATAGCGGCCGCGCTGGAAAGGCGCAAACTGCACGGCGTACGCACCATCCTGTTTGTCGACGAGGTTCATCGCTGGAACAAAGCGCAGCAAGATGCGCTGCTGCCGCACGTGGAGCGCGGAGTGATCGTGCTCATCGGGGCGACGACCGAAAACCCATACTTTGAAGTTATTGGCGCTCTGGTGTCGCGCTCGCGCGTCTTTCAGTTCCGGGCGCTCTCGGACGATGATACGCGTCGGGTGCTGCAAGAGACGCTGAAGGATTCAGAGCGTGGTTACGGCGGGCGGAAAATTGACATCTCGAAGGCCGGGCTAGAGCACTTGGTGACGGTGGCGGGCGGCGACGCGCGCAACGCGCTCAACGCGCTTGAGCTGGCGGTGGAATCCACCCCGCCCGCCGCAGATGGTGCGATAGAGATAACACTGGATGTGGCGCAGGAATCGATTCAACGGCGCGCTGTGCTTTATGATCGCGACGGTGACGCGCACTACGACACCATCAGCGCCTTCATCAAATCAGTGCGCGGTTCCGACCCGGATGCTGCGCTCTACTGGCTGGCGAAGATGCTTTACGCGGGCGAATCTCCGCGCTTCATTCTGCGCCGGCTGCTTATTCTGGCGGGCGAAGATATCGGGCTGGCGGACCCGATGGGACTGGTGGTGGCCAACGCGGCCGCGCAGGCGTTTGAATACGTCGGGCTTCCCGAGGGCGTGTATCCGCTGGTGGAAGCCACTCTTTATCTTTCCACCGCGCCGAAATCCAACAGCGCCGGCAGTTTTTTTCAGGCGCATAAAACAGTGGAAAAAGAGGGACGCACGGATGTGCCCGTGCATTTGAAGGATGCGAACCGGGATGCGGCTGCCCTCGGACATGGCGAGGGCTACATCTATCCGCACGAGGAACCCGGACATCACACCGGGCAGCAGTACCTGCCGACCGCACTGCTGGGCCGGTATTTCTATGAGCCGACGGATCAGGGTTATGAAGCGGAAGTTGAGCAGCGCCTGGAGCGCTGGCGGGCAGCGCAACGTGCAGCGCTGGGAATAGAGATGACGCAGCAGTCCCCTGCGTTGAGCGAAGAAGAAATCATGCAGGTAAAAAAGAGCATGGGCCGCGGCTAACATTTTGCTTGGTTTTGATGCTACCAAATAAAAGGTGGGCGACGCGTTTCCGGTCGGGCAAGGCGCCCATGTGTTTTTCTGGTGTTGCTGCGCGCCTGCTATGTCTCAGAACAATTCTTGATAGTCTAGGTTGAGGTCTCACCAATGTTCTCTGTGGGTTCGCTGGCTGTAACCGACCACACAATACCGGTGAAGTCAAGTATGATTCTTCAGCACAACCTCATAGCTACCGACCCGTTCATCGCGAGATGTTTATTCTAGGTGTTTGGAGAGGATTGATGGGGTTGTTGGTTGTGTTGCTCAGTAAGTTTTCTGGTATTCAGTAAGAATCTCATTCAAACGTTTAACCATTGGTCCGGGAATCCCTTCGCCAATAAGCGTATCATCAACCTTTACTACTGGCACTATGTTGCGAGTGGAAGATGCTATCAGAACTTCGTTCATGTTCGACAAATCTGTAAGCGTTATTCTTCGCTCTTCCACCGCAATTCCGGCCCTCGGCAATATTTCCAAAAGCACCTTGCGAGTAACGCCATCTAGAATCGTTCCATCAAGCGGTGGCGTGACAGCTGTATCATTCGCATCAAACACAAATAAACTAAACGTTGTTCCCTCCAAAATAGTTTGATAATCTCTTGGGGAAACGAAAAGTGCTTCCGTTGCCCCATAATTTTTTACAACTGTCTGATGTGCAACAACGCCGCCGACATAATTGAGCAGTTTTACATTTGGCCACTGCCTTTGGTACGCGAAACTTGCAAGCGAAATGCCCTTCACATACCAATCCATGGGCGGAGGCGTAAATGGAAATACAAGAACATATACATGTGCCGGGCCTTCAGGTGCCACGCTAGCAGGCGCAGCTTTTCCGCCACTGTACATTATCTCCAATAGCACATCACCGTGGTCTTTGTTTTTTTCAACGACACTGGCGACAAGGTCTTTTAGTCCCTCACGATCGTGTGGAAGGTCCATGGAGAGTTCCTGTGCGGAACGAAACAGGCGTTCAACATGATCCTCCATACGAAACACCTTACCCCCATTCAGCGTGCGGCATGCGGTAAAAATACGATACCCTCGAAACGTGCCGACCATATCGTTTGACACATTGATACTTACCGCATCGGTCGGGACATATTTACCATTGGCGTATGACAACATGGAAATTTCACTCATAGAATTCGCAAGTTATTTATTTGCCAATCTCATTTTTCGATGGAATGGCTAGAGCAATATCC
>CAJWGI010000070.1 GCA_913031335.1 uncultured Anaerolineales bacterium
GCGAGGCCGCGCGCGAACTGGCAGCCGACAACATCCGCGTCAACGCAGTCTGCCCGGGCGTCATCGCCACCCCGATGACGGAAAACCTGCGCGCTGATGCCGAACAGATGGCGCGCTGGCAGCGCGAGATTCCGCAGGGTCGCCTCGGCGAAACCGGAGACGTGGTCGGCCTGACGCTCTTCCTGTGCTCGCCGGCCGCCGGCTACATAACCGGGCAGGCCATCAACATCGACGGCGGCAAGGTAATGAGCTGAGCGGCGCTGCCAGCGCGCAGGAGCAATAAAGCCGCCAATCAATACGGCGGAAGGCGACATTCTATGCTAGTATCTTAGTGAGAGCATGCACGCGATTTCGTATTCACCATCACGAGCTGAGCGGCGAGTGGAATAACCACAGACCATGGGAAAAATCATTGCAGTGCTGTTTTTTGCAATGTGGGCTATCCAGTTGCTCAACCGCGCTGCGGATGCCTTTGCGCGCCGGCAACGCGAGCGTGGAGAATTCCGCCACACCGATGAAGATGAGTGGGAAGTCATCAACCCCTCCGAGCGTGCAGACGGAACCCCGGTCCAGGCCGCCCTTTCGCGCATCGAAAAAGCGCGCCGCGTTTTCAACGGCAGGGTGCGCACCGAAGCCGGCCCGCTGGAGAAACGCGCCCGACGCATCGGGTGGTGGGTATTGCTGGGGGTGACCGCGCTCGCGCTGCTGATTCTGGTGCCAACACTTGTTGTGGCCATAAAATGATGGCTGCGCGCTGGCATTCTGTGGTATCATCTGCCTCGCCGCACGGAGAGAGATTGCCATGTCAGAAACGGAAAAAATCACGGTAGTGGAGGGGCCGACTCCGGCCTTTGAACCGAACACCGAACCGTGGCTGCTGGCCCTGTCAGAAGGGCCGGCGATTCCATTCACCGGGCGCTGCCTGCTGCGCACCTTTGACGGCGACGCGCTGCTGCAGCGCTGCCGCAAAGCCTGGCAACAGGGCCGCGCGGCTTGCCTTGAGTTCACCAACATGGCCGGGCTGCCGGAGGAGGCGCTGATACTGGCTGCGCGCGTGGGCGAGGTGGAAGCGGGCGAGGTACTGCATCTCTGGCTGCGACTGAATAGCTGGCCCGAGGGATTCGACGACCCGGACGACCCGCTCGACTTCGAATCTGACGACGAGGACGCAACCGGCTTCTGACCGCCAGCCGCCTCGCGTTCTCAACTCGCATCTTTGCGGGCGCCGCACAGGCGTCCGTTTATTATTCATGGGCGCGCAGCTGCTGCTCGAAATCCGTCAGTGAGACCCGCGCGGTCAGATCGAGCGAGACCGGCGTCACCGACACCACCCCGGCCGAGGCGATTGCGTAGATATCGGAGTCCGGCTCGAGCGTATCGAAATCAATCTCCTGGTGGTACTGCAGGCGGTCACGCTTATCGGGGTTGATCGGCGTCCAGTAATTCTGGCGTGACTGGCGCGTCACCCGCCACTCAGTCTGGCTGTCGGCGTTCCCGGGCACATCCACCTTGAGCACATCCACGTCGTGCGGCCGTGAGAGCGTGAGCAGGCGCTCAGCGAAAAAGCGCGTGAAGTGCATCGCGGCGGTGAAATCCACTTTGTGAGAGTGGCTGAGGTGGTAGTGCACATCCATCTCTAGTGACACCGCCAATGCCGGAACGCCGAAGCTGGCTGCCTCCAGCGCAGCCCCGACAGTTCCGGAGATGGTCACGCCCGAGCCCACATTCTCGCCATAGTTGATGCCGGCCACCAGCAAATCCGGTCGGCGGTCGCTGAGCACGAGGAGCGCGCGCTGCACCGCCTGCGCCGGCGAGCCGCCCACTGCATAGACCTCCCAGTGGTCCCCATTGATCAGCTTGCGCAGCGCATCGATTGCGCCGTCCGCGCTGGCGGGCATGCTGCGCCCCGCGCTGGTCTGCTGCTCTCGTGGAGCGGCCACCAGTACCCACCCCAGAGGCGCGAGGGCGCGCGCGGCTGCGATCAGGCCGGGCGAATTGACGCCATCGTCGTTGGTGAGCACAATCAGCGGCTCACGCGCAGCAACCATGCCGGAATGATACCACCGGTCAGCAGCGGCGGCGCGCTGCGGGAAGCTGTGCACGTTTCTTTTCCGCGAGTACAATTCAGAGCAAAAGTGCGACAATAGGAGAGGCGGCAGAAATGAAGACCGAAAAGAAGATTATCGCCACCGAAAACGCGCCCGCGGCCGTAGGGCCGTACTCGCAGGCAATTGCCGCAGGTGAACTAGTGTTCACCGCCGGTCAGATTCCTCTCGATCCAGAAAGTGGGCAACTTGTGCCCGGCGACATCGAAGCGCAAACTCACCGGGCGCTGCAGAACCTGCAGGCGCTGCTGCAGACGGCGAGCAGCAGCCTTGCGGCGGTGATGAAGACCACAGTTTTCATGACCGACCTGGCCGATTTCAAACGCATGAACACCGTTTACGCGCAGTACTTCGTTAGCGAACCTCCCGCCCGCAGCACAGTGCAGGTGGCCGCGTTGCCGCTGGGCGCGCAGATTGAAATCGAATGTGTGGCTCTGGCGCTCTAGCACGCACGCTCAATCTTACCAGCGTCCGTCGGTAGGGTATAATTGCTGCCGTAAAGGGCGGTTAGCTCAGCTGGTTAGAGCGTTGCGTTGACATCGCAAAGGTCGTTGGTTCGAGTCCAATACCGCCCACCTGGGAAAGCAATCACAGAAACGCGCTGACCGGGAAGAGTAGCCAGACGAAACACTGCCAGAGAGAGGGATCCGTAGCTGAAAACCCCTTCAGCGTTTCGCGGCGAAGACCACCCGTGAGCATGGCCCCGAAATAGCGCAGCGAGAAAGGGTCGCGGCAGGCCCCGTTATCGGCCGGATGAGATGACCGGCAGCAGCCGGTCAATCTGGGTGGAACCGTGTGAGCACAGCTCTCGCCCCAGAATGGGCGCGGGCTTTTTTTGTGCGCGGCGCCGCTGGCGCTGCGTCTCTGGGGATAGATAGACATGGCCGAACAGAAAGAGGGGCGTTACGAAGAGAGTGAGTTGTACCGCCTGCGCCACTCAGCGGCGCATGTGCTGGCGCAGGCCGTGATGGAGATGTTCCCCGGCAAGACGCAAATCGCCATCGGTCCGCCCATTGAGGACGGCTTCTACTACGACTTCGGCCTGCCACGCTCACTCACCCTCGAAGACCTGCGCAAACTGGAAAAGCGCATGCGCCAGATCATCGCTGGCAAGCATGAATTCGCGCGCAGCGAGGCCAGCGTTGAGCAGGCGCGGCAGCAATTCGCGCAGCAAGAATACAAACTTGAACTGATTGAGGAGCTCGCGGGGGGCGATGGCGATGAAGCCGCCCAACTACAGCCGCAGGCCATCACGTTTTACACGCACGACACCTTCACAGACTTGTGCCGCGGCCCGCACATAGGGCACACTGGCCAGATAAACCCCGCCGCGCTCAAGCTGCTCAATGTGGCCGGCGCGTACTGGCGTGGAGACGAGAACAACGCCATGCTGCAACGCGTCTATGGAACCGCCTGGCGCACGGTCGACGAACTCAAGCAACATCTCTGGCAGCTGGAAGAGGCCAAAAAACGCGACCATCGCAAGTTGGGCATGCAGCTGGGCCTGTTCCACTTTTCCGTAGACGTCGGCCCGGGACTGCCGCTCTTCACTCCGAAGGGAGAGACCATCCGCCATCAGATGGAGACCTACGTGCGCGAGCTGCAAACACGCTACGGCTATCAGCACGTGTGGACCGGTCATCTGGTGAAAGAGGAACTTTACAGGCGCTCCGGGCATTATCAGAACTACCGCGAATCGATGTTCCCGCCCATGCTGGACGAGAACGTGGCATTCCGCCTGAAGCCGATGAACTGCCCAAGCCACATGACGCTCTTCAGAGAAATGGGGCGGCACTCCTATCGCGAGCTGCCGCTGCGCTTCGCCGAATTCGCCACGCTCTACCGCTACGAAAAATCGGGCGAGTTGACCGGCCTGACGCGCGTGCGCTCGCTCACTCAGGATGACTGTCACATCTTTTGCACGCCCGCGCAGGTCGAGAGCGAATTCGCGCTGGCGCTGCGCCTGATTCAGGAGGTACTGCAGCACTATCGCTTCAGCGATTATCGCGTACGCCTCTCGCTGCGCGGCGAGGAGGGCAAATACCTGCAAGACGATGAAAAATGGCTGAGCGCACAAGCCGCCTTGCGTTCCGCGCTGGATGTCTCCGGCATTGATTATTACACCGAAATCGGAGAGGCGGCCTTCTACGGGCCCAAAGCCGACTTCATGGCGCGGGACGTGCTCGGCCGAGAGTGGCAGCTCTCCACAATTCAGGTCGATTTCATCCAGCCGGCGCGGCTGGGGCTGACCTACATCGGGGAGGACGGGCAGGAGCACACTCCGGTGGTGTTGCACCGCGCTGTCACCGGCAGCACCGAGCGCTTTCTGGGCGTTCTCATCGAGCATTACGCTGGCGCGTTTCCGCTCTGGCTTGCACCGGTGCAGGCGGTGATTATTCCCATCACAGACCGCCATGTTGAATACTGCCAGCAGCTGCTCAATAGCCTGCAGGAGCAGCGCTTGCGCGTTGAACTTGACGCCGGCAGTGAGCGCATGAACGCCAAAATCCGCAAGGCGCAAGTGCAGAAGATTCCCTACATGTTGGTTGCCGGCGACCGCGAGCAGCAGACAGGAACAATTTCAGTGCGGCTGCGTTCCGGCGAGGAGCTGAAAGCGCAGACGCTGGAGCAGTTCCTCGCCCTAACGCGGAAGACGCTGGCAGCCGGCGATTGAGCGGCTGCCCGGCCCCGGCCAGCGCCTGTGTTAGAGCTTTGTTAGAAATAATCAGAACCCCTTGACTGAGCGCAAGCGCGGGATTATCATCCCCGCAGAGTTAGCACTCCGCCAGCACGAGTGCTAACTCTAATTGCGTCATCAGGAAAAAAACAAACTGCTAGGAGGCAAAAACAAGATGTCACTAAATTTCAAGCCACTGGGCGAGCGCCTGATTGTGGAACCGATTGAGCAAGAGGATACCACAGCGGGCGGCATCGTGCTGCCGGAGACGGCCAAAGAGAAACCACAGAAGGGCAAGGTGCTTGCTGTGGGTCCGGGCGCGCGCGATGAAAGCGGCAGTCGCATCCAGATGGATGTGGCCGCGAAGGACGAGGTGCTGTTCGCGAAATACGCCGGCACCGAGATCAAGGTTGAAGGCAAGAAACTGCTCATCCTTAAAGAAAGCGATGTGCTCGCGATTGTCACCGGTTAGTTCACTCACATAACTACACTATCGAGGAAAGGACAAACATCATGGCTGCAAAACAAATCGCGTTTGAAGAAGATGCGCGTCGAAAACTGAAGGCGGGCATCGATACCCTGGCCAACGCGGTGGCCACCACCCTTGGTCCCAAAGGGCGCAACGTGGCGCTCGACAAGAAGTTCGGCGCACCGACCGTCACACATGACGGCGTCACCGTCGCCAAAGACATCGAGCTGGAAGACCCTTTCGAAAACATGGGCGCGCAACTGCTCTCGCAGGCCGCCACAAAAACCAACGACATTGCCGGAGACGGCACCACCACCTCGACCGTGCTGGCGCAGGCAATGGTGCACGAAGGCCTGAAAATGGCAGCTGCCGGTGTCAACCCGATGCTGCTGAAGCGCGGCATCGAAGCGGCCACGCAGGCCGTGGTCGGCAGCATCAAAGAGCAGGCACAGCAGATCAGCACCAAAGAGGAAATCGCCTCCGTTGCGGGAATATCCGCGGCGGACGATGAAATCGGTGGGCTGATTGCCGAGGTGATGGACAAAGTGGGCAAAGATGGCGTCATCACCGTGGAAGAATCCAAAGGCCTGGAGTTCGAGACCGAGTATGTGGACGGAATGCAGTTCGACCGTGGCTACATCTCGCCGTATTTCGTAACCAGTCCGGAAGCCATGGAATCTGCCATCGAGGATCCGTACGTGCTCATTCACGACAAGAAGATCTCCGCGGCGCAGGACCTGGTGCCATTGCTGGAGAAGCTGGTGCAGCTGGGCAAGCGTGACCTGGTGATTATCGCCGAGGACATCGAGGGCGAGGCTCTGGCCACGCTCGTGCTGAACAAGATGCGCGGCATGCTGAACGTGCTCGCGGTTAAGGCGCCGGGCTTCGGCGACCGCCGCAAGGCGATGCTGCAGGATATCTCCGTGCTCACCGGCGGGACGGTAATCACCGAAGAGCTCGGGCGCAAGCTGGAGAGCACTACCGTTGCTGACCTGGGTCAGGCCGGAAAGATAATCTCCACAAAGGACGACACCACCGTCATCGACGGCAAAGGTGACGAGAAGAAAATCAAAGGGCGCATCGAGGAGATAAAAGTCGAAATCGAAAAGAGCACCTCCGATTACGACAGCGAGAAACTGCAGGAGCGCCTGGCCAAATTGAGCGGCGGCGTTGCCGTCATCCGCGTGGGCGCGGCCACCGAGGTCGAACTGAAGGAAAAGAAACACCGCGTGGAAGACGCGCTTTCCGCAACACGCGCCGCCGTGGAAGAGGGCATTGTGCCCGGCGGCGGAGTGACGCTCATTAATGCGGCTCCATCACTGGAGAGCGTCTCGCTGGATAGCGACGACGCACAGCGCGGCGTCACCGTGCTGCAGCGCGCGCTCGAAGTGCCGATGCGCAAAATCGCGGCTAACGCCGGCCAAGATGGCTCGGTGATTATCAGCAACGTGCGCCGCGAACAGGTGGAAAAGAAGAGCAATGCCATCGGTTTCAACGTGCTCTCGGAAGATTACGTGGACATGGTCAAAGCTGGCATTATCGATCCGGCCAAAGTCACTCGCGGCGCGCTGGAAAACGCAGCCTCGATTG
>CAJWGI010000071.1 GCA_913031335.1 uncultured Anaerolineales bacterium
GCTATCAATGAGAACGTTATCCACCTCGTCAATGATGGAATAGTGCAGAGCACGTTGACGCCGGTCCGCAAGGCGGTTGGCAATGTTGTCGCGCAGATAATCGAAACCGAATTCATTGTTGGTGCCATAAGTCACGTCGGCGGCATAAGCCTGGCGCCGGGCCACCATACGCATGTGGTTGCTGTCCTCCTGCGGGGTCTCATGCTCGGGATCAAACAGAAAGGCCATCTGCGCGTTGTCGGTACGCCCGGCGTCCTGCAGAATGCCGACCTGCATGCCGAGCAAGTGGAAGACTGGCCCCATCCATTTAGCATCGCGGCGCGCCAGGTAATCGTTGACCGTCACCAGATGCGCGCCCCGGCCGGAGAGTGCGTTCAGATAGAGCGGCAGGGTGGCCACCAACGTTTTACCCTCGCCAGTGCGCATTTCCGCGATGCGGCCGGCGTGCAGCACCTGCCCGCCAATCAGTTGCACCGGATAATGGCGCAAACCGATGGTGCGGACTGCAGCCTCCCGCACCGCGGCGAACGCCGGCACCAGAATCTCATCAAGCGCATGTGTCTCGGCCTCCTTTCGGGCGTCATCATTGCTCAGGCCGGAGGTGGCAGCGCGCAGCTGCTCGCGGAAGGCGTCGGTTTTCGCGCGCAGCTGCGAATCGCTCAAGGCCTGATATTCAGGTTCAAGGGCGGAGATTTCATCCGCGACCAGTTCATATTGCTTCAGGTCGCGCTCAGTCGGTTTTCCACCAACTGCTGTCAGGAGCTTCTTGAACATGCAACCGTACTACTCGTTAAACATCTCCCCCACGCTGCGACCCTCGTGAGCGCGCAAAATGACTTCTGCCAGCAGAGGGGCAATGGAGAGCACGGTCATATTGGGGAGTTTCTTTTCCGCGGGAATCTGAACAGTGTTGGTGGTCACAATGGCTTTGAAATCAGTGTTCTGGAAACGTTCGGTCGCCGGGTCGGAGAGCACGGCGTGTACGAAGGATAGATACACGTCTCGCGCCCCCTGTCCTTTGACGATATGATGGGCCTCAATCACTGAGCCAGCCGTATCAACCTCGTCATCAACGATGATGACATCGCGGTCGTGCACGTCGCCAATAACGCCGACAGCCTCGGCGCGCGCATCGTTTTGCTGGCGACGCTTCTCGATGAAGGCTATAGGCAAGCCGAGTTTGGCGGCGAAGTTGCGCCCTTTTTTGGCAAAACCCAGGTCTGCCGTCACGACGACCGGGTTGTGCATGTGCTCACAGCGCTGCTGGAAGTGGTCGCTCAAAATGTGGAATGCGGTGAGGGCATCACCGGGGATTGAGAAGAAGCCTTGAATCTGACCGGCGTGCAGGTCGAGAGTCATGTAACGATCCGCGCCCGCCACCTCCATCATGTCCGCCACCAGGCGCGCTGCAATGGGCACGCGCGGCTGGTCCTTTTTATCAGAGCGCGAATAACATAGATATGGAACCACCGCTGTCAATCGGCCCACGGAATCGAGACGCAGAGTCTGCAACATGATGAGCAGTTCCATCAGATTGTCGTTCACCGGGGATGTGGTACTCTGAATAACATAAGCATCCTGCCCGCGGGCGCTGGCGTGCAGTCGGCAGAAAATATTTTCGTTGGGGAAGCGCACCAGGTCGCGACCATTGAGCGGCACGCGCAGATAATCGCTTATTTCATCGGCAAGCTCGGGGCTGGCAGAGCCGGCATACAAGCGAATCTCACCATAAATGCGTGGGTCACGAATTTTTATGGGCGTCATTATTCAATCCTCGTCACAGCACTAACTTCAATCAATATCCTCCATCAGGCTTGCGACGGCGCTGTACGGGTCGGTCTCCCGCGCCACAATCGCCTGCAAGAGTGCGTCAAATCGCTGCTGCGAAACCTGCTGCACGAGCCTAGTATACAACCGATTGCGGAGCCGCAATTCAACGATGGCACGCATGCGCTCCCGCTGGCGGTTGTCGAGCTCGCCGCTGCTGGCCAGATAATCATGGTGCGCCACAAGACTCTGCAGCAACTCATCCACGCCTTCGCCCACACTTGCCACCGTCATCAGCAGCGGCACCTCCCAGCCCGGAGATGGAGTATCAGCCTGCTCGCTATGCGGGTGACCGGCAACGGCGCGGGCCGTCTGACCCATCGTCAGCGTGGAGCGCAGATAAGCGCGCGTTTGCTCGGCGCCGGAAAGGTCAGCTTTGTTGACTACCAGAATATCGGCAATCTCCAGAATGCCCGCCTTAATCGCCTGCACATCGTCGCCGCTGCCGGGCGCCATCAGCACGATAGTCGTGTGAACGTTGGCGGCTATTTCCACTCCGGCCTGGCCCACGCCAACGGTTTCGATTAGCACGCAGTCAAAACCGGCGGCATCAAGCACATCCGCGGCTGCCGCAGTCGCATGGGAAAGCCCACCCAGCGCCCCACGGGTAGCCATGCTGCGGATGTAAATGCCTTTGTCACCCGCCAGATCCCGCATGCGGATGCGGTCGCCCAGAACGGCGCCGCTGCTGAACGGACTGGTGGGGTCTACCGCCAGCACGCCCACAGTATCCCCCCGCGCGCGCACTGATTGCGCCAGCGCGTTCACCAGAGTGGATTTACCAACTCCGGGCGCACCGGTCACACCCACCAAATGCGCCTTGCCGCCGTGCGCGTGCAGTTCAGCGAGAATACGCTCACTGGCGGCATCGCCATCTTCGATGAACGTCAGAGCACGCGCCAATGCCCGCTGGTCACCAGAGATTATCTTTTTTGCCAGAGACATTGGGTTGGAACAGCGATTAAGGACGGGCGGCCCTCAGCCAGACGCCCCGGCCACAGCGCGCTCAACCGCACAGCGCACTGCCGCAACTATCTCGCCCGTGCGCGTGCCCGGGCCGAACACGGCTGCCACGCCCAACTCCAGCAGCGCGGCTACATCCTCATCGGGGATGATGCCGCCCACGAAGACCGGCACGTGGGATATGTCCTTGTCCCGCAGTTGCGTCATCACACGCGGAACCAACGCGTTGTGCGCCCCGGAAAGAATGGAAACACCGACCGCCTGCACGTCCTCGTGCAGAGCCGCCTCGGCAATCATCTCCGGGGTCTGGCGCAGGCCGGTATAAACCACCTCCATGCCGTCATCGCGCAACGCCCGCGCGATGACTTTAGCGCCACGGTCGTGGCCATCAAGCCCGGGTTTGGCAATCAGCACGCGAATGGGATTGGTCGACACAGGTGCTCCTCGCTCATTCGCCAAGGATTATACCCGGATTCTTGACAGGCCTTAATTCTCCGTGGTATCATTCAAGGGCAGTTGTTAGCACTCTTCAATCGAGAGTGCTAATTCGGACCGGAACGTACGCATGGAAACATTATCTGCTCGCCAGGAACGCCTCCTCGGACTGATTGTCCGTGAATACGTGGAAGTCCCCCGCAAGAGCGGCGTCAGCTCAAAAAGGCTCGTCGAGAAGTACGGGCTCGACTGGAGTTCCGCCACCGTGCGCAACGAGATGGCGGCGCTCACGCGAGCCGGTATGCTATGTCAGCCATACACCTCCGCCGGACGCATCCCCACGGAAGCGGGCTACCGCTATTTCGTGCGCCGGCTGGTGGAGGACGATTCCTTGCCGTCGGCGGAACGCCGCCTGATTAGCCACCAATTCCATCAGGCGCGCACCAGCGTGGACGAGTGGGGCCGGCTGGCGGTGGCGGTGCTGGCGCATCACACCCGCGCCGCCGCACTGGTAACCGCGCTGCACAGCCCGAAAGCGCGCTGCAAACATCTCGAGCTCATTTCCACGCGCGGGCGTCAGATCTTGATGGTGTTGGTGCTGCAGGGCGGTGAAGTCTTGCAGCAACTCTGCTCGCTGCAGGAGCCCGTTTCGCAGCCGGAGCTTTCGGAAATAGCTGCCCGATTGACATCAAGATGCAACGGCCACGCCGCCGACGCGGTTGAGCGCCAGAGTGAGTCCGCGCGAGCCGGCATCGAACGCATTCTGCTCGCGCAAATCGCGGCCAGCATGCGCCGCGCCGATTCTTTTGCCGCAGGCGAGGTGTATCTGGACGGAGTGCAAAATGTGCTCGCCCAGAAGGAATTCACCGATTCGGCCCCGGCGCGCAAAGCGTTGCAGCTATTGGAGAAACGCACCTTCCTCGAGGATTTCCTCGCCTCAGCGCTCAGCCCGCACATCGGTGGCGTGCAGGTGGTCATCGCCGGTGAAGGCGATTGGAGCGAGCTGCGCGAGTGCTCCATGGTGCTGGCGCGCTACGGTACTCCCAACGTGGCCACCGGAGCCGTGGGTGTTTTCGGCCCCACCCGCATGGCCTATGATCGCGCCATCGGGGCGGTGCGCCACGTCGCCAACCTGATGACCAGCCTGGTGCATGAAAGCTACGGATAATCAATGCCGCCCGTAAACGAGCAGCAATCCGAAGACACCAAACTCCAGCCAGACTGGGAAGCACGGAGCGATTCTGTGATGGAGCAAAAAGAGAGCGTGTTGCAACATCCACCAGAAGCGGAGGGTGAACAGGCGCCGCCCACCAGCACCACTCCCGAAGATGGCGGTGCGGACGGCAGAGAAGCAGCGGCAGATGGCGAGCAGACCGCCGCGGAGATTCCACCGGAGGAACTCACCGTTGAACAGTGGCTCGAGAAGCTGGCCGCTGCCGAAGAGCTGGCGGCAGAACGGCTGGAGGGGCAGCAGCGGTCACTGGCGGATTTCCAGAACTACAAACGGCGCACCACGCGCGACATGCAGCTTATCCGCCAGAACGCCGCCGCCACGTTGCTGGCGCGATTCTTCCCTATTCTGGATGACCTGGCGCTGGCGCTGGACTCCTTACCGACCACCGGCGACGGCGCCGCCTGGAGCGAAGGCGTGAACATGGTGCGCCGGAAACTGATGTCCGTGCTTGAGGGCGAGGACGTTGCCGTCATCGAAGCGGAGCCGGGCCAGGAATTCGACCCACATTTCCATGAGGCCATCGTACAAGAAGAGCACGACGAATACGACAGCGATCTCATCATCGCGGTGGTGCGCCCCGGCTACCGGTTGGGCGAGCGTGTGTTGCGCCCGACGCAGGTGCGTGTGGCAAAGTAGAGAGCAGAGGAAATAGGCATCATGGGCAAGATAATCGGGATTGACCTCGGCACCACCAATTCGGTGGTGTCCATTATGGAAGCGGGAGAACCGACCGTGATTTCCAGCTCTGAGGGCGGACGGCTGGTGCCGTCCGTGGTGGCCGTGAACACCAAAACCGGTGAGCGGCTGGTGGGTCAGGTAGCGCGCAGACAAACCATCACAAATCCAGAAAACACGCTCTTTTCCATCAAGCGCTTCATCGGCCGAAAGTTCGAGGACCCCGAAGTGCAGCGCGCTATGAAACACACGCCCTACTCGGTGAGCGCTGCCCCCAACGGGGACTTGCGCGTCCACATGGGCGAGAAGGAATACTCTCCGCAGGAGATATCCGCGATGGTGCTGGCGAAATTGAAGGATGACGCGGAGGCTTATCTGGGTGAGGCCGTCACTCAGACTGTGATTACCGTGCCGGCTTATTTCAACGACACCCAGCGGCAGGCCACCAAAGATGCCGGACGCATCGCCGGCCTGGAAGTGCTGCGCATTATCAACGAGCCAACGGCCTCATCGCTTGCCTACGGCCTGGAAAACAAAACGGAAGAAACCATCGCGGTGTTCGACCTGGGCGGCGGCACTTTCGATATTTCCATCCTCGATGTCGGCGACGGGGTTTTCGAGGTGCGTGCAACCAACGGCAACACCCACCTGGGCGGAGACGATTTTGACCTGCGCGTGATTGAATGGCTGGCAGATGAATACCAGAGGGATCAAGGAATCGATTTACGCCATGACCGGCAGGCGCTGCAACGCCTAAGAGAGGCTGCCGAAAAAGCCAAAATAGAGCTCAGTACTGTCATGCAGACTGAACTCAACCTGCCGTTTATCACCGCGGACGCGAGCGGGCCAAAACACCTGAATTACACGCTAACGCGCGCGAAGTTGGAGCAGCTCACGGCAGATCTGGTGGAGCAATCAATGCAGCCCGTGCGGGCTGCGCTCGAAGACGCGCGCCTGAAACCCGGCAACGTGGACGAGATTGTGCTAGTCGGGGGAATGACGCGCATGCCCGCGGTGCAGCAGGCCGTGCGAGAACTCTTCGGGCGCGAGCCGCACAAGAAGGTCAACCCGGACGAGGTGGTGGCGGTTGGGGCTGCCATCCAAGCCGGGGTCCTGGGCGGCGACGTAACCGACGTGCTGCTGCTGGACGTCACTCCACTCACCCTCAGCATCGAGACCCTCGGCGGCGTGGCCACCGCGCTGATTGAGCGCAACACAACCATCCCCACCAACAAAAGCCAAGTGTTTTCCACTGCGTCCGACATGCAGAATTCGGTGGAGATTAATGTGGTGCAGGGCGAAAGATCCATGGCGGCGGATAACAAAAGCCTGGGCAAGTTCGTGCTCGATGGAATCCCGCCGGCACCGCGCGGAGTGCCGCAGATCGAAGTTGCTTTCGATTTGGATGCGGACGGCATCTTAAACGTGACCGCGCAGGACAAAGCCACAAACCGAAGCCAGCACATCACCATTCAGGGTTCCTCCGGCCTGTCGGAAGAGGAGATTGAGAGCATGGTCTCAGCGGCGGAGGAATACCGCGACGAGGACCAGCAGCGCAAAGAACGCATCGAGGTGCGCAATGCGGGTGATGCCGCCATCTATGCCGC
>CAJWGI010000072.1 GCA_913031335.1 uncultured Anaerolineales bacterium
TAGATGCGGCCGGGCGGGATGACTATCGTGGTGTACGCTGTTTCCACCAGCCCGGGGCCCTCGATCACATTGCCGGGCTGCAGCGCATCGCCGTCATAGACTGGCGTATCTTTCAGGTCGCCTTTTTCCGGCCAGTAGGCCATACGTGTGCCGCGCGAAGCGTGGTCCGGGCTGGCTTCCTGCAGCGCGTGGGTTGGCAACTCCATTTTGGCAGTCGGGATGATCGCTTTCAGGACAAAGTTGTCCACGTACACGCCTCCGGCCGGGTTGACCACCAATTGACTGAATGTCTGCGCGTATTCACGCTCGAACTGGTCGTAGATGGCTTGCGCCTGCGCCTCGTCGTGGATGAACAACTCCGGCGAAGTCGCGCGCTTGACCTGCACCTGCCCGCCATAGAGCATGTCCAATTCGAGCTGGAAAATGGCTTGTTCGACATCGAAGCCCTCTCCGGCCAGGTCCAACTTCGCCGCTTCCATCAACTCGGTGACAGTTTTGTTAAACTGCTCCTGATCCACCACCAATTCCTGCGTGAAGGGCGCCATGAACATCATGCGATTAGAGGTCTCGTAGACGTGCATGTTGTCCATGATGGAAGAGCCATGCGCGCAGAACACCGGTGAGTATGGGAAGATGATGGCGCGGCTGATATCTTGCTGATATCCGGCCACATGCGTGGGGCCGCCGCCGCCCATCGCGAACAAGATGAAGTCATCGGGGTCATAGCCGCGCAAATGAACTTCTTTGCGGATGGCGGAGGCCATGTTGCCCTCTGCCACTTGGCGAATCAGCCAGGCAGCCTCGTGCAGGCTGCAACCCAACGGTTTGACAATTTGCTCTCTAATGACCTGTTCGGCTTTGGCTTTATCCAGTTTCATGTTGCCCCCGTAGTAGAAGTCGGGGTCAATGTAGCCCAGTACTACGTCCGCATCGGTGACGGTGGGTTTGCTTCCGCCCAGGTTGTAGCAGGCCGGGCCGGGGTCCGAACCGGCGCTTTGCGGTCCGACTTCCAGACGGTTGCCAAGCAGTTTGTTCACCCAGGCGATGGAGCCGCCGCCCGCGCCGATGGAAAGGGTCTGCAACATGGTGATGCCCACCATCCAGCGGTCGATGATCGGACGAAACTCGTAATTGCGAACGCTATCCTGTACGATCAAGCCGATGTCGAAACTGGTGCCGCCCACATCGGTGGTGACCACATTGTGGTAGCCCAGTTGCTTGGCGACATACTGCGCACCGATCAATCCAGCCACCGGGCCGCCGTTGTAGGTGCGGCTGGCGGTGGTCTTGAAAATTTCGGCGATGCCGCCGGTGTTGTGGATCATCTGAAAGGAACCGCCGTAACCTTTGTCGCGCAGTTTGTCCCACATCGCGGAGAGTTCGATTTGCATCGAGCGTTGCAGATACGCGTCCAGAGTGGCCGTCATGGTGCGCTCATACTCACCAAGTTTGCCTAACACCTGACTGGAGAGCACCACCGGCAGGTAACCAAGATGATATTCCTTGTATTCCTCGCGGATGATCTCTTTGATGCGCTGTTCGTGCGCTGAATTAATGAAACTCCACAGCAGCGAGACCACAAAACCACGCGCGCCGTTGGTCACCAACTGGCGCACTTTGGAACGCACGTCGGCTTCATCTAGCGGGCGTACAATGTTGCCGCGCGAGTCAATCCGCTCGCGCACGCCGACGATCAGGTCGGGGGAGATGATGGGTTTGGGTTTGGATTGCACCGCCAGATTGCGGCGTTCCGCCACGCGGGTGCCATCCACCCACTGCGCGCCGCGCCCAATCAGCGTAGCATCCTGATGCCCTTCCGTGGCGATCAACCCCAGCCGTGGCCCGCTGCGTTCAATCAAGCGATTCATGGCGATAGTGGTCGAATAGCGGATGATATCCGTTTCGCGCAGCAGTTCATCCGCGGAAACACCGGACGTCTTAGCGGCTTCTTCGATTACGTTCAGAAAACAGACCGAAAGGTCATAGGGGGTAGTCGGCGATTTGGCCGCCGTAATGCTGCCGTTGCGGCGCAAAACCAAGTCGGTGAAAGTCCCGCCGACATCAATATCAATGCTGCTCATGCTGGCGCCTCCAAATGTCCATCGCGGACGACTAGTTCCTGCCGCTGTAGGCGTCCCTTCAGGCTGTCGATATCAATCTCAATATCGTGGGTCAGGGGATGTCCCGGCGGCAGATATTCGGTCTCGATTTGCACCCCGCAATTGGGGCAATAGAATTCCACGATGCGGATCCACTCCGGATCGGGCGCGAAGGTGAAATCGCCCTCGATCAGCGGCTGATGCACTTCGCGCGGATCGCGGTTGTAGATCAGGCAGCCTTTTTTGTAATTCTCGCGCGCGCCAATCAACGTGTGGTCGCAGCGATTGCATCGCCACATTTCCGCGTTCAAATCCAGGTCAAGGCTCTCGGTCATGCGAATACGCATGTCTCCATTCTGAACAGTCATCTTAGCCTCCCTTCTTTGTCAAATGCCCATTGGCAAATTCATCTTTCTGCAACTGCCAGCCTGGCGCAACCAGATAAGTGGTGTTGTCGCCTTCGATAACGGCTGCGCCCGCAACAGTGTCACCGGCTGCCAGGCTGTCCCACGGACAAACACTGGCCTCGGCGCTGCTGCCATCCCAGATGGTGCTGCGACTGGTCGGGGTGGCAGTCCGCCCGCCCCCGGCTGCCGGGCGTGTAGCCACGCGTTCGCCAATCGCGTAGACAGCGCGCAGCCGCGCCATTTCGATCTGGCCGTCCACGCCGGATGCTTTCAGCGATTTGGCATCCAATGCCCCATTGAGAGCGACGGGTTTTGTGGCGACAGCGCCGTCCGGTTTGCAGGTGTCCAGTTCCAGCGTCAGTTGTACCTGCGCGGTATCGAGCCCTTCTCCCTCCATATCGCGCATGGCCTCCGCGCGCATGGCTATGAGCGCTTCGTTCAGTCTGGCAGTGCCACTCTTGTCCGCTTTGACCATTAGCGCGTGCTCGTAGACGTGCATGATGTCGGCTAGGGATGAGCCAAGCACGCTGAAGACTGCGCCCAGATCGAACACATAGGCGGAGGCCAGCCCGGCGCAGGCGGCCACGCTGGTGGCAAACATGCCGCCGTTGCCGCCGAAGGCAAATAGCGCGCAATCACTCGCTGCCAGCCCCGCCTGCGCGAGTCGGCTCTTGATGCTCTCCGCCAGCATGTCAGCGGCGCGGTTGACAATCTGGGTCGCAGCCGCTTCCACGCTAGCGCCCAGCGGCGCGGCGACATGCGCTTGGATCGCCTCGCGCGCGGCCTCGGCACTGAGAACACGTGCGCCGCCCAGGAAGTTATCCGGGTTTAGATAGCCCAACAACAGGGCTGCATCGGTGAGCGTGGCTTCCGTGCCACCCAGGTCGTAGCAAGCCGGGCCGGGGTAAGCACCCATGCTTTTTGGCCCCAGTTGCACTTGGCTGTTCGAATCCACACTGGCGACGCTGCCGCCGCCCAGGGCGATAGAGAAAACATCTGGCGCTGGCATTTTAAGCGGGATGTCGAACACTACCGGCGCGCGGTTCAGTGACGGTGTGCCGTCTGAAATCAGACTGACTTTGGCGGTGGTGCCGCCGATGTCAAGCGCGACCACATGCTGCAAACCGTAGCGCCGCGCGAATTCGGCGCTGGCATACAGCCCCATTGTGGGGCCAGACTCAATCGTATCGACTGCGCGGGTTTTTGCCACCCGCGCCACGCCGCCATTCTGGTGACCGATCAGAAGTTGGCGTTTCCAGCCATATTCGTCGCGCAGCCGGTCTTCGGCTTTGAAGAGCGTATCAGCCAGCGGTCCGTGCACATAAGCGTTGATCAAGGCGTAGTGCGTGCGCGTCATGTCGTCCGGGTGCTTGCAGATATCGCTGCCCGCCAGGGCCGGGACTGCGCCCAGAAAGTGGTCAGGGTATTGCTGCTCGATGACTGCTTTCATGCCTTGTTCATCGCTGGCGTCACTGAACGCCCCGGCCAGACTGATGCATACACGCCGCACACCACGTTCCAGCAGGCTTTTCACCAGTGTCAGCACTGCCTGTTGGTCAACCGGCTGCTTTAGACCGATGACGCTATCCTGCCCGAGCAATCCCAGCGCCGGGCTGCTGTCCTGGCCGTAGAGGCTGTGCTCGTTGCCTTCGCTAACGAAAAGCCCCAACCGCGGTCCGCTGCGTTCTGCCAGTACGTTGGTGGTAATAGTCGTAGACCAGCGGATGAGCTGCGTTTCCGCCAGCAGCGCGCCCAGATCATCAAATCCCAACTGATCTGCACCAGCTTGCAGACAATCCAGAAAACAAGCTGTGAGATCGTGGGGCGTGGTGTCCACCTTCACCGAGGCAAGTTGTTCGGCGTTGCCAAACAGCCCATCAGTAAGGGTGCCGCCCACATCGATATCAATCGTGTACATAGCGGGTCCAACCTCCTTTACTTGTGCTAAATGCAGCGAATGAAATAATGCAGCGTTTCTCAGATAGCTGAACGCTTACAGAATAGCTTGAGTGTATGGGAAAAGTAGACTGGAAATCAACGGCCTTAAGACGAATTAATGGCCGCTAATCAGGGGGGCTTGGGGGGCTTTGGACGTAGGACTAAAGCCCCAACTCATTTCCTTTCTCAACCTCATGAACATCAATCATCCGAGAAACCCAGACGAGGGATCAAATCCAACTGACGCGCGCGGCGAACAGCCTGGGTCCGGTTGCGCACATCAAGTTTGCTGAGGATGTTGCTGACATGCGCTTTGACCGTCTTTTCGGAAACCACTAATTCCTGAGCAATGGCACGATTTGGCCGACCTTTCGCCAGCAGACATAGAACCTCAGTTTCGCGTGGGGTCAAAGGAGAGAGAGAGTCGGAGGTTTCTGCGATTTGTTCGGCAGGGGCATCACGCCATGAATCAAGCAGTACTTGCGCTGCCTGGGGATGTAGAGGCGCTTCTCCACGATGTGCCTGCCGGATGGCGGCAATCAACTCGCTCGGCTCTACATCTTTGTGCAGGAATCCTGCTGCGCCGGCTTTCATTGCCTTGGTGACGTATGCGTCTTCGGGAAAACTAGTCAGGGCAATCACGCGTATCGTGGGCCAACGTGCCCGAATTTCTCGGGTGGCAGCCACCCCGTCCATCTTCGGCATGACCAGATCCATCAACACCACCTGCGGTCGAAGGGATTCCACTGCTTGCAGCGCCTCTCTTCCATTGGCGGCCTCGCCGACAACTTCCACCTCGCTTTTGTGACTGGCAATGCAGTGTTGCAGACCTACCCGAACCATTGGGTGGTCGTCAACGATGAGAACGCGGATGTGTTCCATTTAGTGTCAATTCTTCACGATAGCGGAACGCAGGCATCTATTTGTAGACCGATGCTGGCGTCGGCGCGGACCCGGAAATCCCCACCCAATCCTGCCAGGCGCTCTCGCATAATGGAGAACCCCATTCCGCCCGACCGGGTTCGGCGCTTGCGGCTGCGGTGAGTGGGCCGTGGTTCCATCCCGATGCCGTTGTCTTTGACCACCAGCCTTATTTCCTTTGCAGAAAGATGTAATTCAATTTCGGCGCGGTGCGCGCGCGCGTGTTTGACCACATTGTGCAAAGCCTCTTGTGCTACTCGGAAAAGCGCTTCTTCCTGTTCCTGGGTCAAACGCTGGATACCATACTGACGCACTTTCACTTCCAGCTGATGGCGCGTCTGAATGGCTTGCCCTAGCTTTCGCAATGCGGTGATAAGCCCCTCGCCTTCCAGGGCTGCCGGGCGCAGTTCATAAATCAGTGCGCGCATTTCCGTCAGCGTATCCCGGGCAGCCTGGTAGAGCAATTCGGCTGTCGGAGCGGCATCTTCTCCACCCTTAAGGTAGTTGCGGATGGCATCAGTCATCAGCACGATGGTGAACAATGATTGCGTGACCGAATCGTGTAGTTCCCGCGCCAATCTGTTGCGTTCATCAATCTGTGCCAAACGTTCGGCATGCTCATATAGTCTCGCGTTCTCAATGGCGATGGCCGCGTGCTTGGCAAAGAGTTCCAGCGCTGCTACATCCTGCGCCCCGAAAGTGCGCGTTGGGTCGTCGGTACCGATGGAGAACACCCCGTTTAATCGGTCTTGCCACCATATAGGCACACTCACAGCGGCTCTTATCTGGCGCATGTCTGAATCGTCAATAGGCAGGTTGACTTGCTCCCCGTAGTTGCCTACAATCACCGGCCGCTTGAGGGCGTAAACTTGGCCGCTTATCCCCACGCCTTCGGTAAAGTCGATGTCGAGAAGCGCCTCGGGAAGATTGTGTAGTGCCCGGTGGCGAATTGCATGGCGTTCTTCATCCACCAACCCGATTGCGCCCTGTTTTGCATGCAGCAGGTCGACTGCGCTGACGACCATCTTCTCCAGCAGTGTGGTCAGGTCAAGCTCGGCGCTCATGGCCTCGACAAGGTGGAGCAGCGTGGTCAAGCGTCGATTGTCGCTCCGCAGCGCCGCGAGTTCTTCATCGCGTTGCCTCAGGCTTTCGGGGTGTTCCATTAGCTACATTGCGTTCGCGTCTTGTACCCTCCGGGTGAGAAAGGGTCAATGCTGGTTTTCGGGGCGGTCAATGCTACGGCGACCCGCCGTCCAGAATGCTGCCTCCGACTTTTATGCGGGTGCATGTGCGTGACCCACGAGGGCCAACTCCGGGTTGACACTCTCGCCACGACATGATAAAAACCCGCCGCCGCATCCCTTTGTGC
>CAJWGI010000073.1 GCA_913031335.1 uncultured Anaerolineales bacterium
TTATACAAATGGCGCCAAGTGTTATTTGCGTGTACGGGGGCTGCGCTATTTTGGGGCTGGGGAACTGAGAAGAAGAATTGACCCACGTCACTCTGGTTAGACCACCTCTATTAGTAACTAGAAACACGTTACAGGGGCCAATCACTCCACCCATCGGGCTAGCGTCTCTGGCTGCCAGTTTGATTCAAGCAGGTCATCAAGTGACCATGGTGGATGCATTAGGTGAGGCCCCGAGAGAGGTGACCCCGCTTTTCAACGACACTGTCTTGGCGACGGGGCTGATTATTCCTGCAATTGTTGAGCGGATTCCCCGGACTACTGATATGATAGGCGTTAGCGCCATGTTCTCTCAGGAGTGGCCCTACGTTCGTAAATTAATTGAAGCCATAAAGATAACATCACCTTCAGCTCCAATAATTGGAGGCGGGGAGCATTTTACTGCCCTGCCAGAGTTTGCGCTTCGCAGTTGCCAAGATATTGATTGTTGTGCACTGGGTGAGGGTGAGGAGATTCTGATCGAGGCTGCTGAGCGAGTGCAAAGCGGTGAGAGCATGAGTGATGTTGGGGGCTTGGTGTTTCGCGACAATGGCAGGATCACTCGTAATCTTCCCAGACAACGAATCAGGCAAATCGATGAGATCCCCTGGCCTGCTTGGGATCTGGCGCCAATCGAACAATATCTAGATCATGGTCTGGGCTATGGAGTTGACCGTGGCCGAAGCATGCCCATAGTAGCTACCCGAGGCTGTCCCTACGAATGCACGTTTTGTTCCAATCCGCTTATGTGGACTACACGATGGCTGGCGCGAAAGCCGGAATTAGTACTTGACGAAATTGGAACATACATAAACAAATATGATGTAACAAACATAGATTTCTACGATCTCACCGCAATTATCAAGAAGGATTGGATAGTGGCTTTTTGTGAACTCATTCTGTCACGCGGTCTCCAATTTACTTGGCAATTGCCTAGTGGGACCCGCTCAGAGGCTATTGACGATGAAGTTGCTGCGCTGCTCCATGCGGCTGGGTGTCGCAACCTAACGTACGCTCCTGAAAGCGGCTCACCAAGAATACTGCGTCGAATAAAGAAACGGGTTGATCCCGATCGGATGCTTCATTCAATGCGTGGAGCGGTGAGAAATCGGTTGAACATAAAAACCAACACCATGATTGGCTTTCCCGATGAAACTCGCCGGGAGGTGTGGGAGACAATTCTGTACTCGTTGAAGATGGCATGGGTAGGCGTTCATGACACTTCAATCTCTATGTTTAGCCCCTATCCGGGGTCTGAGTTGTTCACGGAACTCTGCGAACGCAATAAAATCAGATTGAATGATGAGTACTTCCTGTCGCTTGCGTCTTATACTGACATAACAAAAACAGCAACTTGGGCCAATAATTTGTCTAGCGCTGAGCTCGGTTTTCTTCGGTTACTTGGCCTCGCAGCATTCTATGGCACGCAATATTTGTTAAGGCCCTGGCGTTTGATCGGCACCTTGGTAAATCTCCTCTCTGATCGTGAGGAGTCACGGCTAGACAAGTCCTTGCGCGACTATATTGCGCGATCCCACAAAAAACAAGGTGGTCCACACACGTTAGGATCGTGAGCGGAGCGGGTGATTTGTAGAATTGTGGCGCTCTTTAGGCGATGCGCTGACAGCCTTGGGGCTGTTGGCATGATGGTCTACACTAATGTCCTTCTGGAAAGATAAACGTGTTCTGGTAACTGGTGGAACCGGATTCATCGGTTCTCACTTAGTCGACCGTTTATTAGTGGAGGGGGCCGTTGTCCGCGTGTGTGGTCGGTCGCGCAGTTGTCGTGGTGAGGTCGAGTACCTGCGTGGTAATCTCATGTCAAGGGCATTCTCACAAAGGGCCTGTGAGGGACAAGAGGCTGTGTTTCACCTGGCAGCCAAGGTGGCGGGAGTTGGATATAACAGCAAGCACCCAGGCACCATTCTGCATGACAATGTTCCCGTAGGTTTAAACATTCTTGAAGCTGCGGTGAGTTGTGGGGTGGAACGCATCCTATTAGCAAGTTCTGCTTGTGTTTACAGCCGAGATAGCTCTGTGCCGACTCCAGAGACAGAAGGCTTTATAGGTAATCCAGAACCTACAAATTTAGGTTATGGGTGGGCGAAAAGGTTTCTTGAAGTGCAAGCCCTGTGTTACGCCACGCAATATCCCATCAAGATTGCTTTGCCTCGCATGTACAATGCTTATGGTCCGCGCGATGATTTTTCGTGGGAAACCAGCCATGTGATCCCTGCCCTGATTCGTAAGGTTGTTGAAGGTGATGATCCAATCAAGGTTTGGGGTGATGGTTCTCAGACACGTTCATTTCTGTATGTGTCTGACTTTGTCGAGGGATTGATGCTTGCCCTTGAACGATATCCGGAGTGTGATTCCATAAATATCGGCTCTGAAGAAGAGGTGACGATTTCTAATCTAATTGATCTCATTGTTAAGATTAGCGGTAGCCCGCTTTCTGTAAAGTTCGAGCATGACAAACCGCGGGGTCAACCACGTCGGATTGGGGATTATTCTAAGGCAAGAGAGGTTCTGGGGTTCGAAACCCGGGTAGGTCTTTCTGAAGGTTTGCGGCGCACGATCGCATGGTATCGTGATCAGCAAAGCGGATGAACAGGACTCTGGTTATCCTTACGCTCAATGAGATTGATGGTGTAAGCTCCATTGTCCCCCATTTGCCAAAGAGCATTGCGGACGAGATACTTGTTGTAGATGGCGGTTCAACAGATGGAACGGTTGAGTTTCTGTCTGAGCAAGGCATCTGCGTGGTTCAACAGGACGTGCCTGGTCGTGGCGAGGCCTTTCGAGTCGGAATTGAACACTCTGTAGGCGAGAACATAGTTTTCTTTAGCCCCGATGGTAACGAGGACGCAAATGATATTCCTGAGCTATTCCACTTATTAGAATCAGGTGCCGAAATAGCCATTGCATCCCGTTTCTTACCAGGCGCTGAGAACGAGGAAGATGGCAAGCCGCTGCCATTTCGAAAATGGGCCAATCAATCATTGTCGTGGATTGCGAACGTACTCTGGAATAGAAGTGGCAAAAAAGTTACCGACACCATTAACGGTTTCAGGGGTTATAGGCGAGAAGCTTTCCTCTCCTTAAAGTCTGTCTCCCGGGGATTCACCATTGAATATGAAACTACCATAAACGCACTACAATCAGGCATGAGAATCGTAGAGATTCCTACTATAGAGGGCCAACGCATCGGTGGCAAGACTAAAGGCCCTTCATGGCCGACGGGCATCGCCTTTTTACGATTCATCTTTTCTCAAATCTCCCGAGATATTCGCTCCGCATTTCTTTAATCCGGGCGCACATCCATCAGACGAGTTTCACGAATTGATGCCGATGCCTGGTTTCCCTATGCAGCCATCCATGCACCGCAATGGACGACCCCCAGTCATACTTAGCTCCCCCTGACAGGGAATTCGGCTGGCCACCCATGCTGAGAAGTTCACAACGAATCATACTACCCGTGCTTCTGGCAATGGTCAGGCTTTTATTGCCCTGTTGGGAGCGGAAGGGGCCCTGCGAGCGTTCGGGCCCGAGCGGCTGCGGCTGCGGAGTCCATGTCTGCCGAGATGCAGGAGATTGTCCGCGCGACGCTTTCTCTATCCAATTGAGAGGTTGGTCTATTCGCTAGAATGCTGCCCGCGATCATCACTGTCGCCGCGCTGCTCGTAAGTTTCTTGGGCGTGGGCAAGATGAGGGGCTGGGCCGCTGAGCGCGGGCTGCTCGCCGTTCCCGGTGAGCGCAGCTCCCACCGGGTGGCGACCCCCACCGGCGGCGGGGCGGTCATCGCCGTAGTGGCAATCGCCGGTGTGGTGTGTGCATGGCTGCTGCGCCCTGATTGGGCCCGGCCCGGCCTGCCAGCTTTCCTGATCGTGGCTTTTCTCGTAGCGGTGGTGGGCTGGCTGGATGATATGTACACGCTGCCGGCCGGTCTGCGCTTCGGGGTGCAGGCTGTGGCGGCGCTAGTGATTATTCTCCGAGTGGGGGCATTCGAGAGCATCGCCCTGTTCGAACTTGGGGACCTTCCTCTTGGCTGGATCGGCTTCCCTTTGACTTTCCTCTGGGTGGTCGGCCTGATTAACGCTTTCAATTTCATGGATGGTATCGATGGAAATGCGGGCGGCATTGGCGCGGCGGCGGGCGCGATGTGGGCGCTGGTCGCCTGGAGGCTGGACCAGCCGCTGCTGACCACGCTCGGACTGTTGCTTTCCGCGGCTTGCCTCGGATTCCTCGGGCACAACTGGCAGCCGGCGCGGATCTTCATGGGAGACGTGGGTAGCACTTTCCTCGGGGTGACATTCGCGGCTATGCCGCTTCTGGCGTTGCAGGGCTCGGGGGACGCGCGTCTGCCCGTAGTGGGCGCGCTGCTGCTGGCGCCCTGCATTTGGGACGCGGCTTTCACGTTTCTGAGGAGAATCTTCCAGGGCGAACCGCCCTTTCAGGCGCATCGCACGTATCTTTATCAGCGTCTGGCGAGCAGCGGATATCCGCATCGGGTTGGCGCCGGGTTTTACCTGTTGCTGACACTGGCAACGGGCCTGTGTGGCTGGTTATACCTGACGGCGGGCGGCAGGTGGGGCTGGCAGCTCTTAGTGCTGGTCGTTTTTGTACTGGCGGTCCAGGTGGCGGTTGTGCGCTTTGCTGAACGCGGGCGGCCGGCATGACAACCGAAGCGCTGGAACGGTTGCTGAGAGGCAAGACCGTGCTGATTACCGGCGGCGGCGGCAGCATCGGGTTGGAGATTTGCCGCCAGGTGGCCGAGTGGAAACCTGCGCGGATCGTGTGCCTCGGCCGGCGGGAAGAAAAGTTAATCGCGGCGCGGGATGAGTTGCGGGCGCGGTCTCCGAATGTTGACCTGGCAGCCGAGGTCTGCGATGTGCGCGAGCGTGGCCGGCTTGCGTCTGTTTTTACTACGCACCGCCCCACCATCGTTTTTCACGCAGCAGCCAAGAAAGACATACGCGATGCAGAAGCCCACCCGGCGGAGGCAGTGATGGTGAATGTGCAGGGAACAGTCAACGTGGTGGATTTGGCCCTGGCCAACGATAGCGCGAAACTCCTTTTCACGTCGTCCACCAAAGCCTTCCAGCCGGTGAGCGTGATGGGGGCCACCAAACGGCTGGGTGAGATGATTGTGGCGGCGGCGGCGGCGCGGAGCGGGAAGGCGTTCTTCACCGTGCGGTTGAGCAACATACTCAAGAGTAGCGGCGGCGTGCATGCTCTTTTCCGGCGGCAGATTGAGAGCGGGGGACCGTTGACGGTGACGCACCCGGATGCTGAGCGCACGTTCGTGAACGCGGATGAAGCAGCGCACTTGCTGCTGGAGGCGTTAGTCCTGGAGGCAAAAGGAAGCATCCTGGCGCTGGATGCAGGCGAAAAAACCAACATTGCCGAACTGGCGCGGCGCTTAATTGGCGCTTACGGGCGAGGGCAGCGCACGGGCGCAGAAATCGAAATCGAATATGTGGGCCTACGCCGCGGCGAAAGGCTGGTGGAAGATATAACTCTCGATGGCAGGGAATGGCTACCCACCTCTAACGAAAAAATCCATGTTGCCGGTCTTGACGGAGCCTCTGCGTCCGAAGCTGGTTTGGAGCATTCATTCCAAGAATTGGTTCTCCTCGCGCAGAGTGGGGATTCAGATGCTGTTTTGGAGCAGCTTCGAAAAACGGTGCCTGATTATTCGCCGGAAGCCCCATAATCCATGAGCATGATTGGCCCTCGCGTTCTGCTGCTCGGATTCGCTACCGCGTTCGCGCTGGCGTGGCCGGGGACGTGGCTGTTTCGGCAGTTCGCGCAGCGCATCGGCCTGCTTGATACCCCCAATTTTCGCAGCTCGCACGCTGGGCCGATACCCGGAGCGGGCGGGGTGGTATTCGTCGTCGTTTCGCCGTTAGTGGCTCTGGTCGTGGCACAGCGCGCTGGCATATCGCTGGGGCGCGGCGACTGGGCACTGCTCGTCAGCGGATGGATTGTCGCGGGCGTGAGCCTGCTCGACGACTGGCGACCGCTTCCGGCGCGGGTGCGTCTGGTGGCGCAGGCGTGGGCGGCGCTGGGCCTGATGTTGTATGGTCGTTATCTGCGCTATTTCGGCGCGGGCGGCTTCGGGGTGATAGACGTGGGTTGGCTGGGGGTGATTATTACTTTCGTGTGGATTCTGGGCATGGCAAATGCCTTCAATTTCATGGATGGCATGGATGGGCTCGCCGCCGGGCAGGGACTGATTGCGGCGCTCGCGGTGGCGTGGCTGAGCATGAGTGTCGGACTTGACTGGATGGCAGTGATGTCGGCTGCGCTGGCCGGCGCCTTGCTGGGCTTTCTTTTACACAACACGCCTCCGGCGCGTGTGTTCATGGGTGATGTCGGCAGCATCTGGCTGGGTTTCACCTTCGCCGGGCTGGCAGTGCTGGGTGCTCCGCGCAGCGGGGAGCGGCTCTCCCTCGGGTTCTGGGTGCTGCTGTTCGGTCTTTTCCTGCTTGATTCCGGTCTGACGCTGGGCCAACGCGTGCTGCAGGGCGAGCCTGTGCTGCAGGCACACCGCACGCATTATTATCAGCGCCTGTTGCGCATCGGCTGGGGGCATCGCCGCGTCACCGGCCTGTATCTGCTCATGGCGACCGGGCTGGCCGCTGTGGCTGTAATACATTTCGATTTCATCCGCCTGCCATTCGCCGCGCTAGTGG
>CAJWGI010000074.1 GCA_913031335.1 uncultured Anaerolineales bacterium
TTGGATGCCTTTGTCGCCAACTGGACCAGACCAAGGCCGCACTGGAGGCATTACGGCGAGCGGTCGCCCTTGCCCCTGAACAGGGTGTTTACCGCGCCGTGCTAGCGCTCACGTTGTCTGAACGGGGCGACCGCGCTGCGGCCGTGGAAGAAGCCGACCGCGCTCTGGCTGCAGCGCCAACAGACATGACTGTGCTCGGACACGCCGGGATTGTGCTTTTGCAATCCGAGCGTCACGCCGAGGCGCTCAATGCGCTTAAACGGGTAGTCGATTCGGTGGATACGGAGGCGGCCACGCATCTCTCGGTTGCGAAGGCGCTCATCCGGACGGCCGAACTGCGGCGCCTTTATAGTGAGCAGGATGCGCAACCCGATCATGAACGCAAACTCGTTGCGCATGCGTTAGAGCAGGCCGGTCAACTTGGCGTGTCCGCGGACGTCGTGCAAGAGTGGCTTGCCCGGGCGCAGATACTCGTCGGCGACCTGCGGGCCGCTATCCCAACCCTGGAAGCCATTGGCAGCCAGACGCAATCGGCTGAGATTTACTTCGCGCTGGCTGCGGCCCACTATCAGGCTGGCGATTACCTGCAGGCGCAGCAGGCTGCCCGCTGGGTGCTGGACCGGCACCCGCAACACCTGCCCGCGCTTCTGCAACTCTCCCGGATTGCCGCTGCTCAAGTCGACCCGGGCGCTGAGATGAGCGCGCTCGAGCGCGCCGCTGCGCTCTCGCCGGAGGATGCAATCACCCATTTCATGCTCGGGCAGGCGTTACTGAGCCGAGGGGATTATGACCCTGCAAAGACGGCAATAACCCGGGCGGTGCAACTGGCGCCGGAACGGGCTACCTGGCACTTCAGTCTGGGCGAGGTGTGTCGTGACGGTGATGAACCGGATGCTGCGCTATCACATTTCCAGACGGCAGCGCACCTCGCGGCCGAGCAGCGATTAAGTGCTCAGGTAATCGCCAAATACCGCGCTACGCTGGCGCGCGCCTACGCGGCCGATGGAGATGACGCCGCTGCACGCGAACAGTACGAGGCGGCGCTACAGCTGGACAATACGCAGTCCGAATGGATGTTGGAGGCTGCGCAGACATGCATGCATGCGGGCGATTCCGCTGCGGCCATCCAAAAGTTCGAGCAGGCCGCGCAGGCTTCACCGCACGGGATTGAACCCTTGGTGGGCGGCCTGAAGGCGGCCATGGCGATTGGGGACACCAAGCAGGCCGAGAGTTATGCGCTCAACGCCCTCAGACACGACCCCGACAACAGCACTGCCCTCACCGCCCTGAGTGAGTTGTATGCGCAGCGAGGCGACACTGAGAACGCGCTCGTCTCGTTGGAGCACGCAATCGAAAACACGCCTGACCCCAGGTTGGTGCTGCTCGCTAAAGCGCAGGTGCTAGCCGATTCGGGTCGCCAGATGGAAGCCCTCGCCGTGCTTGATGAAGGGATGACTCATCTCAATGATGACGATGCGGCCTGGGCTCTAATGGGCGAGCTCCGTGCACAGATCGGAGAGCGCCAAGACAGCATCGCCGCCTACTCGCGGGCCAAGGCAATAGCCCCTCTCAATCTGGAATACCACCTGCGGCTCGGGCATCTGTGCCGCGCCGAGGATCAACTCGATCAGGCCTTGGTGCACTTAAATGGCGCCATGAAACTACAAGATTCTAACGAGACTGCCGGCGCAATTCAAGAGGAACTCGGCAAAGTGTTTGCCGCTCGCCGCCAATTCGACCGCGCCTACAAGGCATTCGCGGCCGCAATAAAGCATGTTCCTACAAAAGCGTCACTATATTTCCACGCAGGAGTTGCGCTGAAGAACCTTAAGGATTACGGCGAAGCTATTGCGATGTTCCGCAAGGCAGTGCAACTTGATCCCAAGAGCGTGGACGCCCACCGGCAGCTGGCCGCGGTGTCCGCTTTGGGACTCATTAGCGGCGAAGCGCCGGCATAATCTCCACGGCTTTTCACAAACCAATATGCCTTGATTAGTGCGCAAAACAAGGCCGCTAAATGGAGCGTGTTCCGAAGCGCAACGCGCTCCAATGGCACGCGTCTTGCACTTACTTTTGTGTGCTGAATCGCCGCGATATTCTTCAACTAGCAAACACGTCACTGGATGCGAAAAGAGCTGATTATGCACGCAAGTTAGCGCGCGTCTGGCTGCAGGCATGGCCGGAGGATTTCTCGGTCAACCTGCTTTTAGGACGGGCACTCTACGCTGAGGCTGAGAACGGCGACGCACTTGCGATTCTAAGGAAACTAGCGGTTGTTGACCCGGAACGAGCTGAAGTGCATCAGCTGACTGCGGATATAGCCGATCGCTTAGGGGATTCTGCGCTCCGGTCCGATGCGGATGGGCTTTCGCGCGTGTTGCGGGGCGACTCTCTGCCGCGCATACCCTGGATGGTCGCGGCCCGCGAAAGCCACAACGCAATTGAAAGTCTCCAGTGGGAACAGGGGAGACGGGCGGCCGAGCACGCAGTGCAGGCCAATCCCGATTCGCCGCTCCCCGCCTTGTTGTTGCTCAAAAGCCATTGGCTTGCGGGGCAAGCCGAATTGGCATTTCCACTCGCGCAGGGCTTCTACGACCGTTGGCCGCAATGTGTTGCGGTCGCGCTTTGCCTCGCCGAGGCACTACTGCATGCGGGAGATCACACTCGTGGCGTCGAGTTGTTGCACGACGTTGTCACGCTTGACCCGGCCGGGGAGGTTGCGGGCCGGTATTGGGGAGGGGACCATGCTTACCGCCCGATTTGGCCGCCGGAGCCCCGGGTTCAGCAGCCAGCCCCATTTCCACCTGAGGTGGCCACGCTGCTCGGTCTCAATCGGTTGGATGCCGCCGAAATCGCGCCGGGATCTTCGCAACCCGCCTCAAAACCTGCAAGCTCTGCAGCCGCAACTGTTCCAAGCACTGAGGCTGCTCCAAGCGGCGCGCGCTCACCGGTTCCGGAATCCCCAGATCACCCAACCGGAAACGACGCACACCAGTCCGATGCCGAACCTGCGCCACCGGTTACGGTTAATGGTGCGCAGCGCTCTGTGCTGCAACCCGCGGCATATGCAGCGCCGGAATCATTGCGGGATGTCCAGGCCGAGTTGGAGAAAGTACGGCAGCAATTGGACGCGGTTAGCCCGGAAAAGCGTACGACCGGCGCGCGTGCTCCTGTCCGTCGCGTTGGCGTCCACGTCATTATCACCTGTGCGCGACCGCTCGTGGAGAAATACGGCGCGAGAAGTGCGGAGCGGGTGCTTACGCTGACGCGCTTACTCGCGGAAAGTACCGCGAAGAATACAGGTCTCCAATGCTCGCTCGTGCTGCCCGATGTGGCCGATAGCCTGACGCCCTTTCGCTTGGGACCGGTGGACGGCAGCGACCCCGACGCAATAAAGAGCCTCATCAACGAACTCAGCGCGCACTACCAGCGAGACGGGAAGCGTATCGGCTCGCTGCTGTTGATTGGGGGAGACGACATTGTTCCCTTTTACCGCCTTCCCAACCCGACTGACGACCATGACGCAGATGTACCTTCGGACAACCCGTACGGCACCGGTGACGAAAACTACTTCGTGCCGGAATGGCCGGTGGGCCGGCTCCCGGGGCCGTGTGGAGACGATGCGAATGCGCTCACCCAGCTAATCCAGAGCACAACCCGAGCCCACGCCCAGCCTGCGCTGCAGCTGCCGGCGTTGATGCGTTGGCTGCGCTGGCTTTTCCCTGCGTGGCAACCGGGTGTATCCGACCAGCACAACTTCGGCTACAGCGCCGACATTTGGCGCGATGCGTCCCTGGAAGTATTTCACGTCATCGGTAAAACGAGGGACCTTGTCACCAGTCCCCCCCTGCAGGCGGAGAACATGTCTGCAGAAATGTTGGCGCGGGCCGCAGATTTCCTTTATTGCAACCTTCATGGTTTGGAGGATGCAGCTGATTGGTACGGCGAAAGCGCATCGCTAAATGGTGAGACACCCAACTACCCTGTCGCGCTGCGACCGGCCGACCTCGGCCACGGAAACGCGCCGGCTATTGTTTTTACCGAGGCATGTTACGGAGCAAACATCATGGAGAAACGCACGCCGGACGCCTCCATGTGCCTGCGGTTTCTCCAGACTGGTAGCCGCGCGGTGGTCGGCTCCACTAGGATTTCTTACGGCGCAGTCGGCACTCCTCTCATCGGCGCGGACCTGTTGGGGAGGTATTTCTGGCATTACCTTCTAAGGGGCATTCCGGTCGGAGAAGCGTTGCGACGCGCTCGCATGGGACTAGCGCAAACGATGGATTCTCGCCAGGGGTTTCTGGACGGCGAAGACCAGAAAGCCTTGGCAAGTTTCGTGCTTTACGGCGATCCGCTGCTGCGAGGCCCGAAATTGCTGCCGGCTGCCGCGAAGACGACCATGAAAACCACCCCGCTCGCCGTGACTGAATTGAAAGCCACGTGTTCCAAGAGTGAAGAGGCCTGTGCGCAAGCCCTGGGACATCCCGATGCCCTTGTGCAGGTAAAAGCACTGGTATCGCAGTATTTGCCGGGAATGGAGAACGCTGATGTAAGCGTGCGCCGGCCGCACCTCCAGTGCGACGGCGCCGACCACAACTGCTTCGCTGCGCACTCAAGCGCCCCGAAAGCGTTTGGCCTCGGCCCCGATCAACTGGTCTACTCTCTTAGCCGGACGGTGCAGGTCAACCACCGCGAAAAGCATCAGTACGCTCGCGCAACGGTCAATAAAGACGGCAAAGTGGTTAAGCTTGCCGTTTCCCGATAAAGTGATGCCCAGCGCCAGCGAAGTCGCAACCCAACACAAGGTCACGCAAACGCCTTCCCTACCAGAGAGCAGCGCCGGGGTTGGCTTCCATTATCATCCCGATTCCGAACACTACCGCTCTCAGGACCTCGCCGCCTGGCTACCGGAATTGCAATCGCTGGGCGCGAGATGGTTGACGGTGCACGGTGAGCTCGGGCGCGCCATCCCAGAGGTTTTTCTTGCACCGCTTCTACAGGCCGGCATCACACCTATCGTGCACATTCCAGTAAACCCGATTCAATCGTTGGATCCGGACGATCTGCGAGGGCTACTGCGCGCCTACGCAAACTGGGGTGTGCAATATGTGGTTGTTTTTGATCGCGCGAACATGAGGGAATCGTGGCAATCGGGCGTCTTCGACCAGAAACAGCTTCCCGAGCGTTTTGTCTCATGCTGGCTGCCGGTTGCGCGGGCGCAAATGGAATGCGGCCTGAGGCCGGTGCTGCCACCGCTGCAACAAGGTGGAACGTACTGGGACACGTCCTTTTACAGCGCGGTCTTGCAGAGTTTGGCCGACAACGGCGCTCAGGCGGTGATTGACAGGCTGGTGATAGGTGTGTATTCGTTCGCCGGGCCGCACCCGCCAGATTGGGGGCGCGGCGGCAACGCGGCCTGGAACGCATCGAGACCATATCTCACTCCGCCGGGATCGCAAGACCAACGCGGGTTCTGGTCCTTTGAGTGGTACGCAGAGGTTTTCGAGGAGGTGCTTGGAGAAGTTCCGCCCATGATAATGCTGGCCGGCGGCGCGCGGCGCATCGAGACCTACCCGTCTACCGGCCTGCCTAAGGATCTGGCATGGCATACAACTTGCAATGCATCAATAGCACGCGCTATGGTTGCGGGACACCTGCCCGATTACATGCTCAATGTTAACTTTTGGTTGCTCTGCGCGGCGCCTGAGAGCCAGTACGCCGGCGACGCATGGTTCCCAGCTGGCGCGGAACCCCTTCCGGCGGCAGATGAATTAAAGCGCCTTGGCCTAAATCCAACAAGGGTCGGTAAAAACGCCGGCAGAGATTATGTCGAATCATTAAGTTCGCAGAAGCCGTTGCGCCATTACGTGTTGTTACCTAGCTTTGACTGGGGGCCTTCTGAGTGGCACTGGCAGCTAGCCCGCCCTCTGGTACGAGATAATGAGACAAGCTGCGGGTACTCGCTTGAGGCGGCGGCCAAAGCCGAGCGGGTCACCCTTGTAGGCGGCGAGAACGAGATCGGAGTGGATTTGGCGCGCCGGTTGCAGCAGGCCGGCTGTCAGGTGTCGCGCGTGAGCGGCGACCTTTCAAATTTAATGACCACGAACAATTAGCAATGGCCATATACAGAGCTAACGCGGAGCCTGACGCCATATCAGCGCACCTTGCGGCGCCCTCGTCGCCGCCGCGGACGCTGATAAGAGTGATTGGATTGGGCGGTGGCGGTGCCAACGCGGTTGATCGCATGGTCCAGTTCGGAATTGAGGGCGTGGAATTCCTTGCCGCCAACACAGACTCGCAGGCACTCTACCGAAATGAAGCGTCGAAAAAAATATTGCTAGGAGCCGAATTTACGCACGGACATGGTTCCGGCGGCGATCCCGTAGTGGGCGAAACCGCTGCCTACGAGGCCAAAGGAGAACTGACTGCGGCGCTCGAAGGCACGGATATGCTGTTCATCGCATGTGGTATGGGCGGGGGCACCGGCACAGGTGCGGCCCCGGTTGTGGCCGAAATAGCGCGGGGGCTGAAGGTGATCACGGTTGCGGTCGCGACCATGCCCTTCGCCTTTGAAGGGCCGGTGCGGTATCAGAATGCGTTGCAGGGAATCGTGCGCTTGCAGGGTCACTGCGACACGCTCATTACAGTGCCAAACGACCGGCTGGTGCAG
>CAJWGI010000075.1 GCA_913031335.1 uncultured Anaerolineales bacterium
CCGTACGCGTGCTGAAAGATATTTCCTTTTCGGTGCAGGCGGGCGAATTCGTCAGCGTGGTGGGCCCCTCGGGCAGTGGAAAATCCACCCTGCTCAATATGATGACCGGCATCGATGCGCCCAGCACGGGCGAGGTGGTGGTCACCGGTCGCGCCATCCACGCAATGAGCGAGAACGCGCTGGCGGCCTGGCGCGGCGAGAACGTGGGCATCATCTTCCAGTTTTTCCAGATGCTTCCAGCACTAAACCTGCTGCAGAATGTGATTCTGCCGATGGATTTCGCGGCCAAGTACCCGCGCCACGAACGCAGCGACCGCGCCGCCAAACTGCTGCGTATGGTCGGTCTGGCGGACCAGTTGCACAAACTGCCCAACATGGTCTCCGGTGGACAGCAACAGCGCGCCGCCATCGCGCGCGCTCTGGCAAACGACCCGCCGCTGCTGGTGACGGATGAACCGACCGGAAATCTGGACGGGCGCACCGCGGATGACGTCTTCGAGCTTTTCCTGCGCCTTTCTGCGCAGGGGAAAACCATTATCATGGTGACGCACAACACAGAACTGGCCGGTCGCGTCCCGCGCTTGATTGAAGTGAGCGACGGCCGCATCGCGCGCGACGAGCGAACCGGCGCGACTGTCGAGGTCGCATGAGCGTGCTCTGGCGCAAACTCTGGTTCGACCTGTGGGAGCGGAAAACGCGCACCCTGCTGGTGATCATGAGCGTGGCTGCCGGCGTCTTTTCAATCGGCACAATCTTCGGCATGAACGACCAGCTAGTGCGCGGCATGGATAGCGCCCATCGGGCCACCTACCCCTCGCACATCAACATGTTTCTCTCCCAGTCCATCGACCAGAACATGGCGCACCAACTGGCGCGCATTTCGGGCGTCGCCGCGGTGGACATCACCAACCAGATTTCGGTGCGCTACAAACGCCGTGGGGATGAAAGTTGGCAGCCCGGCATGGTCGCCACCCGCCCCGACTACGATGACCAGCTTTATGACCTTATCACCCTGAAAGCCGGCGATTGGCCGGCCAAGAACGCGTTGGGGGTTGAAAGACTGGCGAGCGAGCATTTCGACATTCAAATCGGCGACGAAGTGCAGGTCGAGCTGGCCGATGGAACCGGTCGTTGGCTGCCGGTCACCGGCCTGATTCGGCACCCTTTCGTGGAGCCACCCTCCTTCGGCGGTGACGCCCTTTTCTTCATGAACGCGCAGGGCCTGGCGCGTCTGGGAATCCCCGAGGGCGCGTACTTCAATTTGAAGGTGCGCGTCGAACCGTACGACCGCGCCAACGCCGAGGCCATGGCCTCCGAAATCAAGAACCGCCTTTCCAAGGAACACATCACGGTCGGGGCCACGTTCTTTCAGGAGCCGGACGAACACTGGGGCGGCCAGATGTTGGATGGGGTGATTCTGGTGATGGAAATCCTGGCCGTGGTCTCGCTCTTCATGAGCGTGGTGCTGGTCACCAACACCATGACCGCGATCATCACCGAGCAGACCAATCAGATTGGCATCATCAAGGCCATTGGCGGCAGACAGCGCGAGATAATCCGCCTCTATCTCAGCGGCGTGCTGTTGTACGGGATGCTGGCGCTCGCGATTTCGCTGCCTCTCGGCGCGACGATCGCCTATGGCGGCAGCCGCCAGTTCCTGTATTTGTTCAACATTGACCACGAGGTATTCCAGCTCTCGCAGCGTGCCGTACTCTATCAGGCTCTGGCTGCTCTGGCCGTGCCGGTTATGGCAGCGCTGTGGCCAGTGCTGCACGGCGCCGCCATCACGGTACGCGCGGCAATTGCGAGTTACGGCCTCGGCAGCGGTCATTACGGCGGTGGCTGGCTAGATATATGGGTGGCCCGCATCGGACAGCGCTATCTCGCGCCAGCGCACGCACTGGCGGCCGGAAACATGTTTCGCCGTATAGGGCGGCTGCTGCTTACCCAGTTCGTGCTGGTGGCGGCCGGAGCTATGTTCATCGTCGTGATGACCCTCTCCAAATCACTGCTAATGACGGTGGAAAACGACATGAACCGGCGCGAATATGATTTGCGCCTACTATTCGTCCGGGACCAGCGCGCACCGCGCACGCTCAACATCGCCGACTCGGTCCCCGGCGTAGAGCAAGCCACAATGTGGTACAGCCATTCCGCCGCGGTGCTGCGCGCCGGGCAACGCACGCGCGACGCCGGGTCGGCATCGCAACTTGTGGGCGTGCCCGTGGAGAATGCCATGCACCGGCCGATAATCCTCTCCGGCCGCTGGCTGCAGCCGGAGGACGGCAACGCGGTGGTCATCAGCAAGGAACTAGCCGAAGACAACCGCATCGCCGTCGGCGACGTCGTCACTCTAGATCTGGACACGCTCGGCTCAGATGAATGGAAGGTGGTCGGAGTGTATCAATTCGTCTTCCGAAAAGTGGGTGAGCCAGACCCGCTCTACGCGCCGCTTTCGGCCGTGTACCGCTCCACTAAGAAACACCAGTACGGAACGCAGTTGCTTGTGCGCACCGCGTCGTCTGACCCGGCTTCTGTGCAGCGCGTCAAAGAGGAATTGCAATCGCTCTACGAAGACAGGCGCATGAAACTGAGCGTCTTCGGTACCGCCACCACCGAGGAGGACAAACAGTTCGCCATCAGCCAGTTCAGCGTGGTGACTTCGATGCTGCTGTTGCTGGCGCTGGTGATGGCCATGGTCGGCGGGCTCGGATTGATGGGATCACTCTCCATCAGCGTGGTGGAGCGCACGCGCGAAATCGGCGTGATGCGCGCCATCGGCGCGCGTTCACGCACCATCATTGGCATGTTCGTGCTGGAGGGCCTGGCGCAGGGAATCGGCAGCTGGGCACTGGCAGTGCCACTGGCCTTCTTCATCGCCCGGCCAATCTCCCGTCAGCTCGGTCAGGTGATGATGAAAATGGACCTGGATTATTATTATGATTTTTCCGCTGTCATTATCTGGCTCGGTGCGGTGGCGCTGCTGGCGGTGCTCGCTTCGGTCTGGCCCGCGCGCAGGGCCACGCGCATCAGCGTGCGCCAGAGTCTGGCATATGCCTGAGCAAATGCTATTGTCATTACACCCGCGATGAGCATGGAAACCCTGCCCAAAACCTACGACTTCAAATCCACCGAGCAGCGCCTGTACCATTGGTGGGAAGAGCGCGGTTATTTCAAGCCGCATAACCAGCCACAAAACACGAACTTCGACGCGGCGCAGCCCACCTACGTCATCTCCATCCCGCCACCCAATGTGACCGGCGAACTGCATCTGGGACACGCCATGTTCGTCTCCATAGAAGACCTGATGATTCGCTATCACCGCATGCGCGGCAAGGCGACCCTATGGGTGCCGGGCTCCGACCACGCCGGAATCGCCACGCAGCTGCAAGTGGAAAAGGCGCTCGCTGCCGAGGGCAGCAGCCGCGAGCAGGTCGGGCGCGAAGCGTTCATCGAGCGCGCCTGGACTTGGAAAAACGAATATGGCGGCAAGATCACCAACCAGTTGCGTCGTCTGGGCGCATCCTGTGATTGGGAACGCGAGCGTTTTACGCTGGATGAAGGCCTCTCGCGCGCGGTGCGCGAAGCCTTTGTGCGTCTGTATGAAAAAGGCCTGATCTATCGCGGCCCACGCCTGATCAACTGGTCCCCCGGCCTTAAGACCGCCGTCAGCGACCTGGAGGTCGAGTACAGCCAGGAGCCGGGCACGCTCTATTATTTCAAATATCCGCTCAAAGGCACGGAGGATTTCATCCCGGTAGCGACCACGCGCCCGGAGACCATCCTCGGCGATACGGCGCTGGCAGTGCACCCCGAAGACGAGCGTTACGCGCGTTATGTCGGCCAAAGCGCGCTGGTGCCTATGCTCGACCGCGAAATCCCAGTCATCGCTGATGAATATGTCGATCGCGAATTTGGCGCCGGCGCGCTGAAAATCACGCCCGGTCACGACCCCAATGACTACGAAATCGGACAGCGCCACAATCTGCCCGTCATCTCCATTCTCGACCGCGACGCCAACGTGACCGCGGACGGCGGCCCCTACGCCGGGCTGGAGCGCTTCGCCGCCCGCGAGCAGCTGTGGGCCGACATGCGGGCTGCCGGCCTGACAATCCGCGAAGAGTCGTACATGCTCAACGTCCCGCGCACGCAGCGCGGCGGCGAAATCGTCGAGCCGATGATTTCCACGCAGTGGTTCGTCAGCATCGAGCCGCTGGCCGCAGCCGCGCTGGCCGCCGTGCGCGCGGGGCGCATCCGCATCACGCCCGCGCGCTTCGAGAAAACCTATTTCAACTGGCTGGAAAACATCCGTGATTGGTGCATCTCGCGCCAGCTCTGGTGGGGGCATCGCATCCCAGTCTGGTACGCGCCGGATGGCAGCCAGTTCTGCGCGCGCAGCGAAGCCGAAGCCTACGCGCAGGCGCGCGCAGAACTCGGCGCGGAAGTCACCCTGGAGCAAGATGCAGACGTACTCGATACCTGGTTCTCCTCCGGTTTGTGGCCTTTCTCCACGCTCGGCTGGCCGCAGCAAACCGCCGACCTTAACTACTTCTACCCCACCGCCATGCTCGAAACCGGCTACGACATCCTCTTCTTCTGGGTGGCGCGCATGATTATGATGGGGCTGGAATTAACCGGTGAGGTACCCTTCCATGAGGTCTATTTGCACGGGCTGGTGCGCGACAAGCACGGGCGCAAAATGAGCAAAACGCTGGGAAACGTCATCGACCCGCTGCAGGTGATGGACGAATACGGCACCGATGCGCTGCGCTTCACCTTGCTCACTGGCTCGACTCCGGGCAACGACATGAATCTGAGCCTGGAGCGCGTGAAGGCCAACCGCAACTTCGCCAACAAAATCTGGAATGCTGCCCGCTACGTAATTGGCAAGCTGGGCAGCCTGCCCGCGGAGGAGGAGGCGGCTGCCAGCCCGCCCACGCTGTCCGACCGCTGGATACTGGCGCGCCTTGATCAGACCATCGCCGATTGCACGCGCCTGATCGGAAAGCATCAGTACGGGCAAGCCGGAAGTGCCGCTTACGAATTTGTCTGGAGCGAGTATGCTGACTGGTATTTAGAAGTTTCCAAGCAGCAATTGAAGCAGCCGCGAACCGCGCTGACCACCGCGCGCACGCTGGTCAGCGTGCTGGATGACACGCTGCGCCTGTTGCATCCCTATGTGCCTTTTGTGACCGAGGAAATCTGGCAGCATCTGAAGACCGCTGCCGGAGAACGTTTCGCCCCGGACGGCGGCTGGCCGGATGCGTTGATTGTCGCTCCCTGGCCCGAGGTGAAGACGACGCCCCCACGAGATGATGACATTGCCGATTTCACGCATTTGATGGACATCGTGCGCGCCATTCGCAACGCACGCTCCGAAAACGGAGTGGATGCCAGACGGCGCATTGCGGCGACAATTATCGCTGGAGAAGGCGCAGCCATGCTCGCCGAGCAACGCGAAGCGCTGGCCGCGCTGGCGCAGCTTGCGCCGCAGCAGCTGGAGATCAGCGCGGCCAGCGCGGAGAAGCCCGCGGCGGCCATCGCCCTCGTGGTGGGTAGCAGCGAAATCTACCTGCCGCTGGCCGGGATGGTGGATGCCGCTGCCGAGCGTTCGCGCCTAGAGAAAGAAATCGCCGCCCTGCAGGCGCAAATCAAGCGTCTGCAGGGCTTGCTGGGCAGCCCCTTCGCCGAAAAAGCCCCACCTCCGGTGGTGCAAAAAGAACGCGACAAACTTGCTGATTACCGGGCGTCACAGGAGAAGTTAGAGAAGCGGCTGACGGGATTGGATTGACACGCCAGCACCGGAAGAAGACTGTCTGTAATCACCCCTTCCTGCGCAGCAGTAAATTAATGCCTGCGGACATGCATTTTGTTCCGGCGTAGTTTCAAAGAATACCAAAAGGGCGCCCACCATGCACCTTCCAACATTCACCGACGTTCTGCTTGCTCGCGAGACGATTGCCCCTTATCTGAGCCCCACCCCGCTCTATCATTACCCCAACCTTAGTAACGAGGCCGGAGCCGAAATCTGGGTGAAGCATGAGAATCACCAGCCCATCCGCGCCTTCAAAGTACGCGGCGGCATCAACTTAATGGCGAACCTTGATACGGAAACGAAGGCGCGCGGGGTGATAACTGCCTCCACGGGAAACCATGGGCAGAGCGTCGCCTACGCTGCGCGCCTGTTCAACGTGCGCGCGATTGTGGCCATGCCAAACGGCGCGAACCCCGGCAAGGTGAGGGCAATCGAGAATTTGGGGGCGGAGGTTCAATTCGTCGGGCGGGATTTTGACGACTGTCGCGAACACGTAGAGCAGGTCGCCAAGCGTGATGGTATGCACTATCTCTCCTCAGGTGACGAGCCGCTGCTTATAGCAGGAGTTGGTACTTACGCTCTGGAAATTCTTGAAGAGCTTCCGGGCGCGGAAGTGATAATCGTGCCGGTCGGCGGGGGCAGTGGCGCGGCCGGGGTCTGCCTGGCAGCTGAAGGCCTGCAGACGCACGTTGCGGTCATCGGTGTGCAATCCGAAGCCGCCCCCTCCGCCTATCTCACGTGGAAAGAAAAGCGGCGGGTGGACGCGAAAATGGAAACGTTTGCAGAGGGCCTAGCTACCCG
>CAJWGI010000076.1 GCA_913031335.1 uncultured Anaerolineales bacterium
CGGCAGCAATTGTCCTTCTGCAAGCACGCCATAATCCTGCGTTATGGTGGGAACGGCGACCGATTCCGGAGTGGCGCTTTTCTCCTGCTCACATCCGGCAAGCGCGGCCGCGGCAATCAGCATCGCAACCACCATCAGGGTTCTTTTGCTCATAAAATGATTCTCCTCGGGCTCACACGCGATGATAGAGCACCGCCGGTTGCTGAGCGTTCTCAACCTCCTCCAGATTAGCGACCGCCAGTTCGCCGCGCTGATAGAGATACTCAATGTGCGCGCCGGTCTCCTGCAGCGCCAAGAGCACATTATACCCGTTCACCGCGCCAAACAGGCTACGCGAAACGTCTTTGACGGTGGTCGGCTCGGCGCACAGTTGCAGCACTTTCGAAAGTCGCCGCTCGTGTGAACGGCGAATCTCATCCACCCGCTTCGCGAGGTTGCGTATGGGCAGCTGGTGCCCGCCGAGGCACAGGTTCACTCCGGGCAGGTCGCGCACTTTGCGCAGCGAGTCAAAGTAGTGCCCCAGCCCGACGTTGCGAGTGATGCTCTCGGGAGACTGGTGCGGGGTGATGCGAGAAAGAACGTGGTCAGCAGTGAAGAGCACGTCCGCGAGCTGCACGCACACCTGGCCCGGGCAGTGGCCGGGTACGTGGATAAAGCGGAAACCCTCCGCCACTGTTTCATCTTCTCGCAGCGTGAAATCAACCGGCACAGAGTGATAGAGACCCTTTGCGAAGGTGTACATTTGCATCATCTCACCCAGCCGTTTTTCATCGAGGCCGGCGTGAATGAGAAAGGTGCGCAGGCTCTTCGCGGCCAGCACCACGCGTTCTTCAAAATTGGTGAGCACGCGGCGGTCGAGCGCGTGCACGCCTATGGGCGCGCGCGTGTGCTCGCGCACGAAAGCGAGACCGCCGAAATGGTCGAGGTGCCCGTGCGTGATGATGATGCGGCCCACATCTGCGAGCGATACCTTCTCGCCATGCCCGGCCTGCAGCTCGGCAAACCCTGCCAGCAGGTCATCGTTTGAATCTGCCCAGCCGGAGCCGACGTCTATCAGCGTGGGCGTGTCCGCGCCCAGCACCAGGTGCGCGTGCGCGTAGAAATCGGGGAAGGCCTGCAGCCGCAGCCGGTAAATCCGAAAGCCGCCGGCGTTAAACCGCTCAACTCTGGGGGTGTCGGTCTTGGCGCTCATGCCGTTATTTTACCGCACGTTGCGCACGGCGCGCTTGCTCGTCCGCGAAGGTAGTTGGGGTATAATGCCGCTGCAGCATTGCCTGCGAGGGGTGGATGGCGAAGTGGATATGAGTTTTGCAGATAGAGTGGCGGTGGTGACGGGTGCTTCGCGCGGAATCGGACGCGCCATAGCCGAGGAACTCGCGGCCGGGGGCGCGGCCGTGGTGGTGAACTACGCGCAGGACGCAGACGGGGCGGCCGCCACGGTAGAGGCCATCCGCAGTGCGGAGGGGGCTGCCGGCGTCTTTCAGGCTGATGTCTCCGATTTCTCCGAGGCCGAGGCGCTCATCAAGCATGCTGTGACGGAACACGGAAGACTGGATATCCTCGTTAACAACGCCGGCACCACCCGTGACCAAGTGATTATGCTCATGCCGGAAGAGGACTGGGATGTGGTGTTGCGCGTCAATCTGAAGAGCGCCTTCAATTGCAGCAAAGCGGCGGTTAGGGCGATGATGCGCAAGCGTTACGGGCGCATCGTCAACATCAGCTCGGTGGCGGGCATCGCCGGAAACCCCGGACAGACCAATTACTCGGCCTCCAAGGCGGGCTTGATAGGGTTTTCGCGCGCGCTGGCGCGGGAGGTGGCGCCGCGCAAAATCACAGTGAACGTGGTCGCGCCCGGGTTTGTGCCCACGGCGCTGACGAATGATTTACCGGACGATATAAAAGATGCATCGCTTGCCGGCATTCCGCTGGGGCGGTGGGGTGAGCCCACCGAAGTGGCCGGAGCGGTGGCGTTTCTGGCCGGCGAGGCCGCCGGTTACATCACCGGTCAGGTGCTGAATGTGGACGGCGGCATGGTGATGGCGTGAGGCCGAAATTGTGAGCGAAGCGGAAAGAGGCGAAACCATGACCCAGACGCGCGACCGCACTGTGGTTGCGCCCGCAGTGCTGCTGACTATCGCGCGCCTTTCCGCGCTCGCCGTGGAGGGCGTGACCGGCATGGCCGCTGTGCCCGGAGGAGTGAATCGGCACTTCACACGCGGCACCGGCGACGGGGTGCAAATTGAGGTAGATGACAATTCCATCTGCGCGAAGCTGTACCTTGTGGTCTCGGCCATGGCTGATATGAAGGCGGTCGCGCGAGCGGTGCAGGCCGAGGTCGGGCGCGCATATCAGGATATGGTGGGAATGGTAGTGCGTGGCGTGAGCGTGTCCATCGAGGATGTGGATTACGACTGAGCCACCCTGGCGCGCATGTGCGCGTGTGACCGCCCAAATTTGCGCCAGTGGTGAGCGTGGATGAAAGCCCGGCGCAAAGCGCGCTGCTTTGCCTTGCAGGTGCTCTATGAAATCGACTGTAGTGGCCATGCGCTGGTGGAGACTTTTGAGTACCGGCGCGCGGCGGCCGCGTTGAGTAAGCCCCAGGCGATGTTCGCGCTCCGGCTTGTTGAGGGTGCGTGGGGGCAGCGCGCCTGGCTCGACCAGGTCATCCATCGCCACGCACCCGAGTGGCCGCTCTCGCAGATGGCTTATGTGGACCGCAATGTTCTCCGGATCGCAATTTGGGAATTCGCTCTGAGCGGGGAGACGCCCCTCAAGGTAGCAATTAATGAAGCCGTGGAATTGGCGAAGCGCTTTGGTAGTGATTCTTCCTCACGCTTCGTCAACGGCGTTCTGGGTGCGCTCGCCGCCAAAGAGAACGACGTGCGCCAGATGCTGGAGGCAAAGGTGAAAAAAGAAGCCAGAGCCACATGAACGGATTCGGCGGCATTGGCGGCTGGGAACTGCTACTGGTGGCGGTCATCGCTATGCTCGTGCTCGGCCCGGAGCGCATGGTCAAGCACGCCTATCGCCTTGGCCGCTGGGCGCGCAAGCTCTCGCGCTATTGGCAGGAGGGTGCGTCCGCCTTCCGGGAACAGTTGAAGGACATCGAAGAGGAGGCCGTTGGCGACAGCGCTGATTTGCCCAGCCTGTCGGAATTGAAGGAGCTGGCAGCCGAGATCCGGCTGGAGGACGAATTGACGGGCAGCGTCTCGGCGGAAGCCGCGCCGGATGCGACCGCGCGGGCCGAACCTGAGACCGGGGGGCCGTCCGCGAGCGCCTCGAGGCCCGCCTCCCCGACCGACCCCAATACTGCGTCGGAAAAACCGACATCGTACAGCGCCTGGCGTCCGCCCAGAAAGCCGACAAGATGAGCGTCAGCGATTCCAGCACCAAAAAACCCGCCGGGAAAATGTCGCTTATGCAGCATCTGGGCGAATTGCGCACGCGCATATTGTGGTCTGCCGCTGCGATTGCGGCGGCATCCGCAGTGAGTTTCTGGTTTGCTGAGGATCTCATTCAAGTGCTTATCAGGCCGTATGGCGGCTTGCTGCAGGTGATTGAACCCACTGAAGGCTTCGCGGTTTTTTTGCGCGTTGGCCTGACCGGTGGGTTGGCGCTGGCCTCCCCGCTGCTGATTTATCAGGTGATCTCTTTCGTTTCGCCAGGACTGACGCGCCGGGAGCGGCGCGTGCTCATGGGGGTGGTGCCGGGCGCGCTGTTGCTCTACACGGCCGGCGCAGCCTTCGCCTGGTTTCTGATGATACCGGCCGCCACCGATTTCTTGAGCAGATTCATGGCCGATATTTTCGAGGTGCATTGGACCTCGCGTGCGTTCGTCAGGTTCGTGCTATCGATAACGCTGTGGATTGGCGTGGCCTTCGAGATGCCGCTCGTGCTCATGTTCCTCGCATGGCTCGGCGCGGTGACCCCACAAAAGCTGCTGCGCGGCTGGCGGTTCGCGGTGGTGATTATCGCAATTGTGGCCGCGGCCATCACCCCGACGATAGATCCGTTTAACATGCTGTTGGTGATGGCGCCTCTTTTCGCGCTCTATCTTTTCAGTATCGTGCTGACCGTGTTCCCATACAGGGCGCGCCAACGCAAACTGGTTTAACACAGAATTTGCGCTACGCGCTATAATGCCGATAGCTGTGCCGGACTGCCTGGTAAGCGGCGCCCCCCCGCTGCAGGCTAGCCCGGCATGGCTCTTTTTTTTCGTGCCTGTACACTGTAAACAGACGCTGCTGAGGTACAATGGGCGCGTCTATGGCCTCCTTTCGGCCGCACGACCACTATGGATGAAGCAAAGCCGCAAACCCTGACGCCGCCGCGACCGCTCGAGCCGCGCCAGAGTGCCATCATCGTTGGCGCGTCCTCTGGAATTGGCGCGGCGCTGGCGCGGCGACTCGCCGCCGAGGGCTACGCGCTAGGTTTGCTCGCCCGCCGCGAGCAGCACCTTCAACGCCTGTGCGCGCAGATAAACACGGCCGGCGCGGGGCAGGCGCTTTGTTTCCTCCACGATGTGCTCGCCACGGCGGATGTGCCCGCGCTCTTCCAGAAAGTGTGCGTGGCGCTCGGGGGTCTGGATCTGTTCGTATACAACTCCGGCACACAGTACCCCAATGATGCCGATGTCTTCAGCGCCGAGAACGATCTGCACGTCTTTCGTGTCAACTTGCTGGGCGCGGCCACCTGGCTGAATCTGGCCGCCGAGCGTTTCCAGCGCGCCGGAGCGGGTCATATTGTCGGCATCGGCAGCGTGGCCGGGGACCGGGGTCGGCGCGGCATGCCGGCATACACGGCATCCAAAGCTGGGCTGCACACTTATCTAGAGGGCTGGCGCAATCGACTGGCGCGCCACGGCGTGGCGGTCACCACCATCAAACCCGGGCAGGTGCAGACGGCGCTGCTCAAAAATGCGGACCGGGAGCGCGGCCCGATTCCCGTGGAAGCCGCCGCCGATCTTATCTGGCAGGCCATCCGTCAGCGGCGTGCCACGGCCTATGTGCCCGCGCGCTGGGCGCTGGTTGGGTGGGTGGTGCGTCACCTGCCGGGGTTCATCTTTCGGCGTCTGAACATCTGAACAGCGGGGCACTCCGGAATGTCCGCACTCCCCCTCGATAACCTGCAGCGCGCGTCCGCGTGGGGGCTGGCTTCGGGGGCGCTTTGCCACGTGCATCGCCCCACTGATGAAGCCGGGGTGCGGCGCGTTTTTGAACTGGCGCGCCGGCACGGGCTCTCGGTCGGGTTTCGCGGCGGGGGCCAGAGCTACGGCGATGCTGCTCTCAACGGCGAAGCGCTGCTTCTTGATTCATCCGGCATGCAGCGCATTCTTGATTGGCAGCCGGAAAACGGCGTTATCACCGCCCAGCCGGGAATGACCATCGGGCAACTCTGGCGAAAGACGCTCCCTTCGGGTTGGTGGCCGCCGGTGACGCCGGGCACCATGCAACCCACGCTGGGCGGTTGCGCGGCGATGAACATCCACGGGAAAAACCACTGGCGTGTTGGCTCGTTCGGGGAGCACGTGCTCGCGTTCAGCGCGTTGCTTCCCACCGGCGAGATGGTGCGCTGCAGCCGTGCCGAGCGCCCCGAGCTTTTCCACGGCATGCTCGGCACCTTCGGGATGCTGGGCTGTTTCCTTTCGATTACGCTGCAGATGAAGCGGGTGCAATCCGGCGCGGTACGAGTGCGTGCGTTCTCCGCGGGTGGCATTGAGGCCATGCTGGAGATCGTTGATGCGCACAAAGAGGAGGATTACGTCGTCGGGTGGGTGGATTGCCTCTCCGGTGGGCGCACCGCCGGGAGGGGTATCGTGCACACAGCCCGCCACCTGTTGTCCGGCGAACCCGGGTCGCGGCCGCTGGGCGAAGAGACAGGCGCACATGAATTGCCAGCCACACTGTTCGGCATTCTTCCACGGGAGCGGGTGTGGCGGCTGCTGCGCCCGCTAAATCACCGCGCGGGCTGGAAGTTGATTAATAGCGCCCGCTACCATGCCGGGCGCTGGCGGGACGGACACAGCTTCACGCAATCGCTGCCGCGATTCAATTTTCTGCTCGATTATGTGCCCCACTGGCGGCGCGCCTTTCTGCCCGGCGGCTTGATTCAATACCAGTGCTTCATCCCGGCGCAGAAGGCCGCCAACGCCTTTGGAGAGCTGTTGCGGCGTTGCCGGGAGCGCGGGATGCCCGCGCACCTCGGGGTGCTAAAAAGGCATCGCGCGGATGAGTTCCTTTTTTCCTGCAATCTTGATGGTTTCTCGCTGGCGCTTGATTTCCGCGTGAGCGCGCGCAACCGCGCGGGGTTGGCAGCGCTGGCGGCGGAGCTGGATGAAATCGTGCTGCGGGCGGGCGGTCGTTTTTATTTTGCCAAAGACAGCACATTGCGCCCGCATGCGGCGCGTGCTTTTCTGGGGCCGCATGCTCTGCAGCAGCTCGCGGCGCTCAAGCGGCAGTGTGACCCCGGGGGGCTGCTGCAGAGCAACCTTTCGCGGCGCGTGCTGCCCGAGTTGCATCCCGGCGGCG